>NZ_JBQHWP010000019.1:0-61860 GCF_052063915.1 Bilifractor sp. HCP3S3_D3 | reverse complement strand
AGTAGGGCGGAGTACCCTCTGCCCTACTGATCTCCCAGGCTGTCCGTTTAATATGGCCCGAACCGTCCGGAAAATGCGGCCCTGCTGTCCGCAGAAAGTGGCTGTTTGCAATAAAAAGAAATGCATGTAGAAAAAGCCTGTGCTCTTTCGTCTTATGCCTGTAAATCTGATTGCCATTTTTCATCATAGATTTTTCCTCGTATCTCTGACTGTAAAATCTAACTTCTTTGTCATAAAACATCTATAACTATCCCGAATGGCAAAATGTCTGGAATGAGAAATCCCACTCCAGACACCATCCGACCTTCATTCAATAGCGCCATGAATACCGGTTACCCCTTTTCTGCCAGAAAATTATGCATGTAATATCCTGACGCTTAGATGAATGATTAGTCCAAATTGTTCTTAACTGCCGTCTCTAAATTTTCATATGCCGTGTCAAGATCCACCTGTCCTGTCCAATAACCATCCAGAGCGCTCTGCAGATCTGTCTTGATGCCGTTATAATAATGAGAAGCTTTTGGAGCAAACTGTGCATTATTAAGTTCATCAATTACGTTATATCCCTTCATGCTCTTATATTTATCACTCTGGTTTGCGGTAGAGGATGCCGGGATCTGTCCCGATTCCGCCCAAGTAATTCCGCCCTTGTCAGATGCGTAAAACATGAACTTCACAGCATTGTCTGCTTCTTCCTTGGTTCTGGATTTCTTTACTGGAAGAATCAGTGTATGTGAATCTGCCCAGCAGGTCTGATTGTCATAAAGCTGTGGGAAGCAAGCATTATTGAAATTCAGCCCCTTTGTAGATTCAAAGGTACCTGTCAGCCAGGTTCCACCAAATAAAAATGCTGCCTTACCGCTCTGGAACGGAACTGCGTTATCGTCAGAATTAATTCCTTTCTGAATGTACCCTTCATCATAAAGATCCTTTAATGCCTTCATGGCAGCTTCTGCCTTATCTTTATCCAGTGTGCACTTTGTAGCATCATCATTAACAAACGGCGCGCCACCCATCTGGTAATAAAGCGCATACCATACACGGAACGGATCGTCTCCGCTGTTAGACAGGCAAAGCGGAGTGCAATCGCTTCCCAGAGTATCTTTGCACTTTTTAAGCAAATCCTTAAAATCATCGATGCTCTTGATATTGGCGATATCATCCTCTGTAATTCCAGCCTGGCTGATAAGATCCGTATTGTAATACATCACTTCCGCATGCGTATCCAACGGAATCGCATAGATATGATCGTCGATAGTGACCGCATCTATGTTATTCTGACTATAGTATTTAGTGAGATCGATATCATTGTCCTTCAGATAATCATCCAGAGGCTCGATGACTCCTGTCGACGCCAGCTCATAGAGCTTAGACACATGACTTATACCCATGTCAGGGCCTTTTCCGGCTGCCACTGCAGTCTGCAGTTTTGTGTAATAATCAGCCCAAACCAGCGTGACGCACTGAACAGGATTCGTCGGACTTGTATTGTTATAGTCGCTTACAATTTTTTGCCACCACTCTCCGTCACCGCCCGTAAAAAGAGACCAAAAACTTAGATCACCGCTTTTAATCTGGACAGCCTCCGGATTATTTACCGTACCATCTGAATTTGCATTAACCTGTTCAGAGTTTGAAGTGCTTGTCGCCGAACCAGATTGGTTCGCAGCCGTTGCACCTGTCGTTCCAGAACTTCCAGATGAGCCGCATGCTGCAAGAGATGCGCACATTGTTGCCGCTAGTGTTGACGTGAGCATAATTTTCAACAGATTTCTTTTCATAGACTTCCTCCTTCTATTGTGATTTTTCCTTTGTTTCTCATCACTCAGATCATAATATTTAGTATTTAATACCATTTTTTGTCTCGCATCTATCATCTTGTGGTTATTTTACCCAATTATCTTTTTAATTCAAATACGCTTTTGGGTAAAATTTCTACATTTGCAGATTGTGTATGTTAACCTTTTTGTCAACTACTTCTGTGTGGTCAGTGTTCAGGCAAACGACATATCCCTAATTACAAGGGCCGCTCTCTCTACTTCAAAAAAGCATCAGTAGCGAGAGCGACCGCACATTTTTATTTCTATGTCAAGTTTTTCAAAAAACCAAAAAAATGAGTTAGACCTCGGAAAGAGGACTAACCCGCCTTATTAACTAACTGACATTGGTCTGAACTATAACGTTCGCTTTCCTGACAAATATCCCCACCGTTTCCGTCTATCCGGATTCGGTGGGAATGCAGAAAATATTAAGATATTCAAATGATGGTCAATGATTTTCTACCATCCTGTAGATCAATGTAACGCTCTGGGCCCTGTTGCTTGCGCCATCCGGTGAGAAAGTATTCGCAGATGTACCTACGGTAATTTTCTTTGCAATTGCCCAGGAAACCGCCTTTTCATACCAGCTTCCTTCTTTAACATCAGAGAATCGTCTGGCATTTGCCTGTGGTTCTGGTTTGCCGGAATAATTCCAGAGGAATTTGACAATCTGTGCTCTGGAACAAGTAGCCTCCGGAGAGAATGTACTGCTCATCGTTCCATTTGTAATCTGGTTCTCATATGCCCAGAGTGCAGCTTTATAATACCACGCACTTTTACTTACATCCTTAAAAGGATTGTCAGATAACGATGGATCCGGTCGCCCCGCTAGTCTCCACAAGAAGGTAACAACCTCCGCTCTCGTACAAGCCTTATTCGGAGAAAACGTTGTAGACGACGTTCCCGCCGTAATATTATTCTTAACAGCCCACTGTACAGCGTTATAATACCAATCCTTCGAATTGATATCCGTAAACCCGGTTTTCTCAGGAATATCTGTTGACTGCGGTGTTTCTGACGGCTTCGGTTGTTCTATCGATTTCGATGCTTCGGTCGGTTTCGGCTGTTCCGTCGGCTTCGGTTCCTCTGTTGGCTTCGGCTGTACCATCGGTTTCGGTTCCTCTGTTGGCTTCGGCTGTACCGTCGGCTTCGGTTCCTCTGTTGGCTTCGGCTGTACCGTCGGCTTCGGTTCCTCTGTTGGCTTCGGCTGTTCCGTCGGCTTCGGTTCCTCCGTCGGTTTCGGCTGTACCGTCGGTTTCGGTTCCTCCGTTGGCTCCTGGTTCTCTGTAGTCTCCGAATTATTAGCCTTTACAAACACCGCTTTAATTTCTTCGTTCTGCTTTGCTCCAAACTCATATAGACTTGATGTTTCTACAAGATTTTCATTCTCAAACCAACCGGCAAATCGATAGCCATCGCCTGGAACAGCATTCAAGACAACAATATCACCCTTGACATATTCACCCTTGCCCTGAACAGTCCCTTCACCTTCTGACGTAACGTTGATCTGTATTGTCGCGTTTGCTGAGGAAGGAATATATTCGTCCGGTAAAATCACAGTTCCATTTGTGGATATGGATTTACCTGTCTCTTCAAGCGATAATTCCTGCCCGTCATTCAGTTGCAGTCCATAGAAGTTATTTCGTCCAACCGCAAGACAATTGTTAAATTGTTCAACACTACAATCCAGCGTACCATATCCTGTTGCCTGCATCTGAATCGTCACAGGATCATCTATGAAAAGATAAATGACCTTCGACTCGCCGTTTTTTTCTGCATATGCGACATTCTCATCATAGGAAACACCATCATCTCCGGCATAAGCAATCTGCTGTCCATCCTTCGTGTAAATTGAGATATTGATTGGACAGCCAAATACATATTTTAGAAAATTATTTTTTTTTGTTTTCAATCGGTCTAATATGCCTCGGAGCGTATCATCACTCTTTTCACCGGTTACATAACTTATATATTCTTTAGTCAGCTGTTCAGAAGCTTTTTCAAGTAATTTCTCAGCTTTCTTGACTGCTCCCTTTGAAATATCATCATCAAATGCAATTTTGTTCATCGAATCAGTAATATCTTTTATTTCTGTTATAGATAGGTTCTTTGTAAATTCTTTTAGTTTTTTGCAATATGTATAATAATTATAGCTTTTACATAATGTCTGATAAAGATCTCCGACATTTGTATTTTTTAGATATTCCTTCTTTGGCAGTAATTTTTCATCTAGATACTCCTTTGTCAGTGTAGATAACGACGGTTCCAATACATCCTTAATGATTCCTGAAGTTACCGAAGCAACAGCACTTTTTTCGAGTTCCTTCAATTGTTTTATATAATCAGAGATTGCATTTTGTCCGGATTCAATGGTTGTACCTATCATAAAGTTATAATATCTGCCATATTTTTTTACTGTCAATGTACCGTAACCTGATTTCTTTCCAAATCCCGTCCACGATATTTCTACCTTCATTATTCCAATTTTGTAGGTTGCTGTTTCTCCGATCAGCTGACTCGCTATTTTCTTTACAATCTGCATCTTATTGGATGGTGACACTTTACTAAGGTCAAGATCTGGCATAGAAATAATTTTGTCAAAGAAAAATTCAGCCAAAGCTTCATACGCTGCATTTCTTACCTCCTGAGGGGCTGAAAGGTCGCTTGGGTGTAAGAAAATATCTTTCATCAATGTTTCTTTTTCTTCTTCAACAATACTATCTCTTTGAGGCTTTATCGAGCTGTCAGTTACGGCATTTTTCAAAGTATTCTCAACAGCGTCTATGTAAGAGTTGTAAGCACTATACCAATCACTATACAATGAGGAAAATACTTCCTCTGCCTGCCCAGAGACTACTGTGCCACAATAAGATGTTGTTTCTCTTTTCTTCAAATCAACATACGTAGATGCATCTACATGAGAAAATGCGATGTTATTATCCTTAGCATATTGTTCTGCGTATGAATTACGAACGCCATAGATAGTCAAAATATTATAATTGCATCCCTTAAATGCATTGTCGCTAATGTATGTCACGCTTTCAGGAAGCATAATGGTACTTAATAATGTGCACGTAGAAAATGCATAATCGCCGATTGATTCCAATCCGGACGGAAACTGAACTGTACTAAGTGATGTACATCCCCAAAACGCACAATATCCAACTTCTTTTAATTCTGAGGGCATTCCAATGTTCTCAAGTGAGGTACATTTGTCAAATAAATGATCCTCGATTCCCCTTAATTTTTTGGGTAACTGGATCGTTTTCAATGATGTACAATCCTGAAACGCTGCAGTCCCGATTTCCGTAACAGACTCCGGGATGATGATATTTTTAACTTTTTTACAAGAGTATAATACATGGTCCGGAATGCTCGTAGTCCCGTCTTCAAATATTACGGTTTCAAGGTTTTGACAATTTGAAAATGCCGATGGTTCTCCATAATTGAGGGAATAGTTCAAGCTGGTCACTGTTTTGGGTACTGTTATACTTGTAATCAATGGACTTGAAAAAGCACCTACGGCAATTGTTTTAATCCCTTCAGGCAACTGTACATTCCTGAGATTATTACACTTAGAGAATGCATTACTACCGATTGATTCCAATCCGAACGGAAACTGAACTGTACTAAGTGATGTACATCCCCAAAACGCAGCAGAGCCAATTTCTTTTAATTCTGACGGAAACTGAACTGTACTAAGTGATGTACATCCCCAAAACGCATTATATTCAACTTCTTTTAATTTTGAGGGCATTCCAACGTTCTCAAGTGAGGTACAATTGGCAAATAAACTATCCTCGATTTTCCTTAATTTTTTCGGTAACTGGATCGTTTTCAATGATGTACAATCCTGAAACGCTGTATCTCCGATTTCCGTAACAGACTCCGGGATGATGATGTTTTTAACTTTTTTACAAGAGTATAATGCATGGTCCGGAATGCTCGTAGTCCCGTCTTCAAATATCACGGTTTCAAGGTTTTGACAATTTGAAAATGCCGATGGTTCTGTAAAAGTGAAGGAATAGGAAGCGTTCAAGCTGGTCACTGTTTTGGGTACTGTTATACTTGTAATCAATGGACTTGAAAAAGCACCTACGGCAATCGTTTTAATCCCTTCAGGCAACTGTACATTCCTGAGATTATTACACTTAGAGAATGCATCCCTACCGATTGATTCCAATCCGGACGGGAACTCAACCGTTCCAATCGATGTGCAACCTGCGAAAGAATATTCTCCAATACTAGTCACCGGCCGGCCGTCTATCGCTTCCGGTATCGTAACATTCTCTTCCTGTCCAATATACTCGGTAATCGTAACCGAATTATTGTCACTATTTATTTCATATTTAAAGTTGCCATAAGTTTTGTCTTCATCACCGCTCTGTGCTTCTGTGCTCGCACCAGCAGATACGCCCATTAATGCCTCATCGCTGTCCCATGCCTCATCTACTCCATTATCGCTTTGTGTGACAGAAACATCCTGCTGGCCAGCTGATTCTTCCGCAATAATGCTTTCGTCAGTGTCCTCTGGAACTGAATATGCTTCATACTCCTGGCTATCAGTCGTTTCTTCTGATTCCACATTATTCTGCGATTCGGACACCGCTTCATCTTCCACAGATGTACTGTCACTTCCAACCACGTCTGCTTGTTCCTCTACGGCCTGATCTCCAGCGCCATTATCTGCCGCATAGCTCGTCCTAGGACTTGTCACAGCAAGCGATGACGCCATCGCAACCGCCATAATAGCAGCTAGAAATTGCTTCTTCTTCATGTTTTTCATCCCTCCTCATTCTTTTTACCGGCCTCTTGCAATTACCATTCAGGATACATTTTCTCTCTCCGGTAATTGCTATCCGCGCCATAATTTCACATAAACTGTTGTATGCAGCACGGATTTTAAGACTATTATATTTTTTCGTGCATATTTTTCGCAATATAGATAGATCCTTGTCTGTGTCCAACTAAATGTCCGACAAAAGTCACTCTCTATCACGCTCCCGCTCAAAGGAGCTGAACTTGTTCCCCATATAATTGGACAATCGTCTGGACAGGGGGTTTTCAAAATATGATATTGTTGTCCATGTAGGGATTTAATAGAATGAAAACATCAAACTTAATATATAGAGAAAATGAAAACATCAGACTTAATAAAGAGAGAAAGAAGATGTCAATCCTGCGAGATACGGAGTACAAGACATGATTACAACGTGAACACTGTAGCTGAAATAGGAAAATGGCATTGAAATTGGAGGGACAGAATGAGTGATTTTAGCGACTTAATCAGTGTCTACAAAAAAAGATCGGGCATTTCTGCGAAGGAGCTGGGTGAAGGCACTGGCATCGGATCAAATATTTATAAGTATGTGCGCGGTTCCAGGCTGCCGTCCGAGCCCGGCGTTGTGGATTTGATTTCGGATTATATGAATATGTCAAATGAGGACCGCCACAAGCTGCGCGATTACTGGCGCATCGAACACTTCGGAAAGGAGCGTATCGCACTCTGGAAAGAGATCGAGACAATGCTGCAGCATTTCCGTATCACGCCGGACGCAACAGAATCCTATATGTTCGAGCAGAGACTCCCGGACAGCTTGCTTGACCATTCCATAAGCTACATACGCGGCGACCTGAACGTTCAGCAGGTTCTGCTCGCCATCCTGACGACCGCTGACGAAGGGACCATCCATGCTGTCGTTCAGCCGGATGACCCTCATATTCTGGAGTGTCTCTCTATTGCGGAAAAATCGGCAAATCAATCGAAAATCCAGAATATCATCCGAATGAGACAGCGAGGTGACCATTATGCAGACATCATGCGGAAAAATCTGTCCATTCTGCAGAACACTCTGCAACTGGCACTTGGATCAGACAGATATACCTCCTACTATTATTACACGGACTATGTAGAGCAGGAAAAATGGCCACTCACGTCAAGTTATATCGTAACAGACAGCTGTGCGTTTCTTTTCGGTAACGGTGACACAGCAATGACCGGTATCTTCACAAAAGATCCGAGATTTATCGCCGATCTCAATATGCACTTTGATTCTCTAATGAAAGAGTCGCGGCCAATGGTCATTCGCCCGGACTCACCATCCAGGATCATTGAAGATTTCCAGTCATACTACAGTATTGCTGAAAAAACAGTACCGCATAGCAGAGAGATTGTGATCGGCACTCAGCCTTGTCTGACACCCTTTCTGACCAACGATATCTGCGAACGCTACATGTGCCGTGATCATACAGAAATCCGCCCCTTTGTCGAGCAGTATCTCACCTATTTGACCTGGTGGAGAAAACACATACGCAACCTTACCAAAGACATCGTGTCAATCGACGGTGTCCGCCAATTCCTGGCTACCGGTAGAATCCATGAGATTCCGGAGGCGTATTACACACCTTTCTCAAAGGAAGATCGCCTGCAGATTGTCCGGAGCTGGCTGGCAAGCCTCTCCCCGGACAATGTACATTTTTTGAAAGAAGACAGTTGTCTGGTGAACTCCGGGCTCACTCTCACTTCATCGCCAACATTCTTCATCATATCGCTCGTCCGCGAGAACAGCTATCATATTTTCTTTTCCAAGGAGCCCTCGACTACCTCCTGCTTCTGGGATTATTTTTCGAATCTGGATGACAGGATCTACATGCCTTTCAGTGAGGGAAAACAGAGGGTTCAAAAAATCATTGAGCAATTTCGATGAATAATGGGAATTGAATATCGATATAAACGCAATGATAACACTGATCCGTTTGTGGTCAAACAAGTGATTTCCACTTGATAGGCCATTTCCAACTACCCGGCACTGTCAGCGGACACCCGGGTAGTTCAGACTGTTTTCCCTGACTCAACAGAGATAACTATTGCATGGATCAGAGCCGATCAGAAGACGAGTTCGTCTGTTCAAGATGCCTGATATACTTTCTTCCCCACAATTCAATGCTGTCAAGAACGGGTTTGAACTCGTACCCAATCTCCGTAAGCTCATATTCCACCCGCGGAGGCACCTCCGGATAAACCGTCCTGGTCAACAGCCCCTCTTTCTCCAGATTCCTGAGATGTGTTGCAAGAGTAGCCTGCGTAATGTGAATTTCCTTCTGCAGCTGATTAAACCTTTTCGGCCCGCCCGCGAGAGCATGCAGAATCAGAATCGCCCACTTCCCCGACAACAGCTGCTGCGCTGTCGCATACGGACACATACCGAATTGATTTGCTCTTTTACATGTTTCTTTTTTCATGATACCACCTGCTCTTATATACCAATACCGACCTGCTGCTCCGTCTCATAGAAGCAATTCCTTCATTCATCATTCCCGATCCCGCTTCACGCGGCGGATTGAATACTCAAGCAAAACATACCTGCTCAAGGAAAAAATCCTGCTTGACTGCATTCTACTATGGTCGTATTATTTTCGCAACTCGGATAATTAAACTTATGAGTATGAATTATTCACGTTCCTGACATTATCCATCTTCGATGAGGTCGGAGAGTTTCAAAAGAAGCCTCAAAATAACGAAGCAGTTCCCGGCCTCATCTCGGGGCAAAAAACATTTGTCCCTGACAGCATTTGATGATCTTGAATGAAATTTACGGAGGTGTACTATGAATAAAAAAAGAATGCCGGTTATTTTTTCCGGCCATGGAAGTCCAATGCTGGCGTTGGAGAACACATCTGTGACGAAAGGTCTGCACAGCATCGGCTCTCAAATCAGAGAACAATTCGGAAAACCGAAGGCAATCCTCGCCGTATCCGCACACTGGTATACAAAGGGAACTTTTGTGCAGAGCACGGAAAATCCAAAACAGGTCTACGACATGTACGGGTTCCCGAAAGCGCTGTATGACTTCAAATATCCGGTCAAAGGATATCCTGACCTGTCCGAACGCGTGGCCGCGCTTCTCGGTAACCGGGTGTCCGTCAACGATGACTGGGGCATTGATCACGGTGCCTGGACCGTGCTCTGTCATATGTTCCCGGAGGCGGATATCCCGGTCGTTCAGCTTTCCGTTGACGGCACGCTTTCCCCGGATGAAATCTACAATCTCGGAAAAGCACTCGCGCCCCTTCGTGATGAAGGCTATCTGATCCTTGCAAGCGGAAACGTTGTACACAATCTGCGCCTGGTAGATTGGGACAACCCGGACGGATCCCCGGAATGTCTTGCATTTAATAAGGCAATCACGGAATATGTCCGGAATCGCCAGGATGACCGCGTGATCGCATATGAATCCGTACCGAACGCCGGATATGCCGCTCCTACACCGGAACATTTTCTTCCGCTCCTCTACATGCTCGGTGCATCCGAAGGTGAAAAACCACAGGTCTTCAACAACCACTGTGAACTCGGCGCAATCGCGATGACCGGCTATGCGTTCGGTCTTGAGCAGAATTAATAATCAGGCAGGCATACAACACACCAGATGTTCTACGGCATACAGGCGTTCCTGTCTTCAGATAACCATTCTTAGATTCCAAACCGTCATCTCCGATCATTTAACGCCGAATTAATTGTATTCGGCCTCCATCCTGTCTATAATATAGGCATTACATATCAACTCTTCGAAAATGCAGACAGGGCTCGGCGCGCCCGAGACGCACGTAAGAGACTGGAGATCAAGCGTACTACCTGATGAAGCCTCCGGCCTCGGCGCGCCCGAAACGCGCATCAGAGACTGGATGCGATTTCGAAGACAACCGGTATGATCAGCGAAGTGCCGCGGCGAGTTATAAATATTCTGACACCCGTCTGCGGAACATGGTGCTTTAAAATTTCGGGATGGCTTATGTTCAGAAAAATTGACCTCAAAAAATCGTTATCCTCATGTCCGGAGAAAAAAGACAGAGCACTCGGGCGATGTATTGCCGTTAACTCCCTTGTCGCACTTCTGTCCTTCCTCTGGCTGATTCTGATGAATAAAGGAGTATTTACGCTGTGCGGAGATTACAATGCGCAGGCAATTCCTTTCAGTGTCGGGATGCACAAGGCCATTCTGAACGGTCAGTCGTGGTCATGGGGAATCGACCTCGGAACTCAGACTGTCGGTGCGTACAGTTTTTACGGTCTCGGCAGCATTTCCTTCTGGATCACGATGCTGTTCCCGGTAAGCGCCACGCCGTGTGTGATGGGGTGGCTCTATATTCTGAAATATATTGCCGCGGGAATAACATCATTCCTCTACATCCGTCAGTTCACCCGCGATGACAATTACGCCGTGATCGGATCGACGCTCTACGCGTTTTCCGGCTATCAGGCCGTAAATCTCGAATTTTACACCTTCCACGATGTCACAATCCTCTTTCCTCTGCTCCTTCTGGAATTTGACCGGATGATGAAATCGGGAAAATGCCGTCTTCGTGACGGAAAGCCTTTCATCCTTGTGACGGCACTTTCCTGCCTCAACAGCTATTTTTTCTTTGTCGGACAGGTTGTTTTTCTGCTTCTCTACTTCTTTCTGCGATACGGAGAAAGGAATCTGAGGCTTACCCTCAGGAATCTCCTCCTCTGCGGTATTGCAGGCCTCTGGGGCGTGATGATCGCCGGAGTCCTGTTCCTCCCGAACATCCTGTTCATTTCCGGAAACAAGCGAAGCAGTATTCAGCTCCTGCTGTCACAGCTCTTCCCCGAGCCGAAAATGCTCCTGTATCTGCTCAAGGGTTTTTTGTTCCCGGGCGAGGCAATGTATGACAGCAGTGCCGTGTACAACCAGAGGTGGACATCCACCTCCGCTTACCTGCCTCTGATCGGCATGAGCGGCGTCCTTGCATACCTGCACCAAAAGCGCAGCGACTGGCTCTCCAGAATGCTGCTCGTTCTCATAGCGGCTGCCTTTTCTCCCCTTCTGACCTCTGCGTTTCTTCTGTTCACAGAAGCCAATCAGCGCTGGTGGTATATGCTGATCCTGCTGATGGCGTCTGCATCTGCAGTTGTGCTGGAACAGCGGGCCGGAGAAAAAAACAACGACGTGCTGAAAACGGCTCTTTTCGTCAATATGGCCGTTCTTGTCGTCTATTATCTCGCGTTGAATCTCATGAAATGGAGCGACTCCGAAAAGAGCCTGGTCTGCCACAGAGGATTCTTTTTCCTGATTTTTGCCGTGTCTCTGGCCGGCCTGCTCATCCTGCGCAGGCTTTCGTCCGGCGCACGCCATTTCTGTCTGTCCATCACCGCCTGGACTGCTGTTTTTGCCCTTCTCACCACTGCATATGTGCTTGGCTATTACCGGTTCGCAGACGGAATCCGCGAGACCTGCACGCAGAAGATACGTCTCTACAGTCAGCTTGAGCCGATTGACGACCAGTACCGTTACATCGATGAGAACATGATGCTTTATTCAGAGGGAGCATCCGGTCTGCGCATTTTCAGTTCTACGGTTTCGGATTCCATCGTGCATTTTGACAGTCTGTTTGACTTTTACAAGCAGGCGCGCAGACTGGACAAGACCTCCTACGCCGGCCTGGCCGAGCTGTTCGGCGGCAAATACGATGTAACAACGGACCCGAAGGGGAGAACACCGCTCCGGACGTATCAGGTAAATGGAAAAAATTATTATGTTGTGGAAAGGAATGCCTGCCCGATCGGTTTTGCGGTCGATCAAGTGATCACAGAGCGTGATCTGAAGAAAATTGATGTGAGTGAAAGAGGCCTTGTTCTCCTGCGGGCAGCTGTGATTCAGCCCGATGACCGCAAGAGTGTAAGCGATCTGGCCCCTTGTGTTTCCTATCGCGATGCGCTGGACGCCATTCAGACGGATTTGGAGACAGCCCGGACCGCCTCCGCCGGAAACAGTCATTTAGATCCCTCCGATAATGCAGGGCTTGTCTTTGACAGCGATCAGGAGGGCTACAGTCCTTCCGGACGTGAGGCGGATAATCTCTCAAAGAGCAGTCCGGGAAAGAAGGTTGATCTGACCGACGGCGAGCTTCAGGAAGTCGCTGCGGAACGTGTCGCCAGTGATTCCAGCCGCGCCGTGAAAAATTTCCGCAGAACCTCTGACGGATTTGTCTGTGACAGTGATTATTCCAGTGACAGTCTCGTCTATTTCTCTGTCCCGAACGACAGAGGATGGAAATCATTCATAGATGGACAGCAGACAGAGATCATCAATTCCGGCGGCATGATGCTGATCCGCGTTCCCGCCGGCGCACACAGAATCTCCTTCCGTTACACGACCCCGGGGCTTTCCGCCGGAGCGGCGGTCAGTCTTATATCCCTGTGCGCACTGATTCTGTATGTCCTATCTGACTGGAAAAAGCGGAGAAGAGCAGCACTGCGCCGGTCTTTTGCCTCCTGTAACCGGTAGAGTCTCCCGGCTGTCCTTCCAGTAATCGGCAGAATCTATCGGCTTTACTTCCTGCAGCCGGCAGAATCTTCTGGCCTGGCCTTTAGCCGGAGATCCTCTTCTTGCAGCTGTCCTTCTTCCTGCTTCACATTACAGGATATACTCCAGCTGACTTTCCTTGGTCTTCATCCCCATTTTTTCATAGAACTTCTCCGCGGAAGTGTTGCCTGCCCATACATTCAGGGTCACCTCGTAGCAGCCCATTTTTTTCGCTTCCTGCTTCACATGCTCAAAAAGCGCCTCGCCCACGTGTCTGCCCCGCGCGCTCTGATCCACGCACAGATCATCGATGAACAGTGAGGTAAATGGAACCATATTGTTGGAGAACGGCTGCTCCCTCATCTGGCAGAATGCATAGCCAACGCAATGATCCTGCCCGTCAGCCGCCACGTAAACCGGTTTTTTGTCATCCTTCAAAATTTCTCTCAGTTCATCCACCGTGTACTTCGTCGTTCCCGGAATAAAAATATCCGGCCGGATACCGGCATGGATCTCCAGCACCTGGTTCAGCAGCCTCAGCAATGCCGGTATGTCCTTATCCTCGGCTCTTCTGATCTTCACCATTGTGTAACTATTCATCTTCCCACTTTCTCCAGTCTCTGATGCTCTGGCTGCATACACTTCCGGACTTCTGAAAAAAATGACCACAGGCAGTACGACCGCCGCTGTCAAAACCGCATTGAACAAATTTATATTTCCGATCGGAGAATCATACAGAAAGTGGTCTGCCATAACGAGGAGAATCCAGCCGATACCCTTTCTTCTGTGGTTTCTTCCGCTGGCTCTGACAATCAGATAGAGTCCGGCTGCGGTCACTGCGGCATAGCACCAGTGCGACCCAAGCGCGCCGGAGATTCGATCCAGTGCCGTCGGAAACGCGTCGTTTACATTTTTGAATCCGCTTTCTGTAATGTACGAGATATCTTCCTCGATCTGAAAGCCCATGCCCACGCACATTCCAATAAGAAGGTACTGTCTGAACGTTTTTCTGTTCCACACATACACCAGCAGTGCTGTTGTGCCCAGTTTCAGAAGCTCCTCTGCAATTCCCGCTTCGAGTGAGCCCATCCACGCCTCGGAATAGGAATGTCCCATCATGGATTTCATCAGATTATCAAAGCTGTCGTTCACTTCTCCGGCAAACGGACTTGTAATGAATGCTCCACAGAAAACCGCCATCAGCAGTTCCCGGCTGCTCATCTCGCCCTTTGCACCGATCTGTTTCACAAAAATCCCAAAGGGTACAATATATATCAGAAGCGGAAGAAATGCGCTGTATACCTCCAGATACTGAAGCACCTTCGTGTGACTGCTGCCCATGAAATCTGCTTCGTTGATGAGTATTCCCAACCCTGCCAGCAGAATCAGTACACCGGTCACAATCAGCTGCCGTCTCTGTTTCTTCTCATTCATTCAATTCTCCCCTTCACCCGTCTCTGCAATCTCTGCCCGGAAGACCATGATGGTATCTGCGTCAGAGCAGCAGAATTCCGCGGTCCCCGCAGGCTGTCCGGGAATGCTTCCGCCGTAGCGAAGGATGTCGATATATGGGAAGGCACAGTGCATAGCCATCGGACAGATCCTCCCTCTGTCCTCGTCAAAATCAAACACCTCACCCACATGATGTCCGCGGTGGCATCCCATCTTTCCCCGTCGGTCAATCACTGTGATCCTGATCTTCGGTCGTTTCTCTGCCATATCGTACCTCCCGGATAATTTTTTCTGTGTTGGAGAATATTCTAACTCCTTTTAGACCAGAAATCCACCGGCTCGTAGTCCTGCAGCTTTGCCAGAAATCCGTGATCCGCAAGTTCCCTCTGGATAATATCCAGCGTCTCCTCGCTGTCCGCAGTCACGGTATGATAATGGTACCCGGATGTGATGCCGGACAGCGGTGAACTTTTTCCTCCGGAAAGTTCCTCCTCATACTTTTTCACATCCAGACGCGAACGGATATGCATGGCGGCACGAATGATCCCGTACACCCTGTGATAAACGAAGACATCCTCGATTCTTCCACCGCAGTCAACGATCAGATTCATCTCCTCGCACGCCTGCTCCGGCGTGTGACAAACCTTGAATACGCGGCTCAGCTTCGACTTTTCCTTCCGGTCAAGGACATAGCCCCGCGCGGCAGAAAGAATTGGCTGTCCCTCTGCTCTGAGCAGAGCTATGTCCTGTACGATCACCTGCCTGCTCACAGAAAATCGTCTTGCAAGCGCACCTCCGGAAACCTGCCCTTCGTTTTTTTTCAAAATATCCAGAATAGCCTCACGGCGCTCTGTACCCGTCAACATGTTTCACCTGCCTTACCTGCTCATTGCATATGAGAGAGTATATATCCTCTTACATCGTATCTGAAAAAATATCCTGTTCCATCGCATCTGGAAAAATATATATCCTGTTCCATTGCTTCTGAAAAAATTTTCTCGCTTCTCCGCATATAAATTGCTTCTGATCCATTCTGAAGTACAACTATCGGATCGCCGTTTCTGTACGTCAGAGGTTCAGACCGCATGCAGATGCCTTCAGCATGAAAAATTCCATCATCTTTGTATTTCTGTACGTCAGAGCTTCAGACTGCATGCAGATGCTTCATGGAAATGTCCAGAATCGGAGCGGAGTGTGTCAGTGCGCCGCTCGATATGTAATTGACTCCGAGATCCGTCAGCGAAGCGATTTTCTCCCGGGTCACATTGCCTGAAACCTCAACCTCAGCTCTTCCGGCAATGATCCGCATTGCCTCAGCCATGAGATCGTGACTCATATTATCAAGCATAATAATATCAGCGCCGGCATCGACAGCCTCCCGGACCTGATCCAGATTCTCCACCTCAATCTCGATCTTCCGCACAAAAGGCGCATAGGCGCGGGCCATCTCAACAGCCTGTCTGACGCCTCCCGCTGCGCCGATATGATTATCCTTCAGAAGAACGCCATCTGACAGGTTATACCTGTGATTGTGACCTCCTCCCACGCGAACCGCGTATTTTTCGAAGATACGGTTGTTCGGCGTGGTTTTCCGTGTGTCGAGAAGCCAGATATCCGTGCCCTCAAGAAGTGCAGCGGTCTGACGGGTACAGGTCGCGATACCACTCATTCTCTGAAGATAATTAAGGGCCGTCCGTTCGCCGGAAAGCAGCACGCGGATATCTCCCCGCACCTTCGCCATCTGCATTCCCTCTCTCACCTCGTCCCCATCCCGAACGAAGAATTCCACCTCAGTCTTCGGGTCCAGAAGCGTGAACACCCGCTCAAAAACGGGAAGTCCGCAGATGATTCCCTTCTCCTTCGCAATCAGATCCACCTCTCCGATCTTTGCCTCCGGCATCACACAGTTGGTGCTGACATCCTCGCTTGTGATATCCTCTCTGAGCGCGCTCTCGATCAGCGGATCGACCTGCAGTTTCATTGTAATCGGATCCAACATTTCCTTTTCCTCCACTATTGACTGTCGCACAATAATGTCATATCCCCGTGCCGCACCGTTTTCACTGCCGTATTATAGAATTTTACTCCATGCTCAATGCTTTTGCAATTTCATCCACAGGATATGTATGTGCTTTTCACCTACTCAATTCTTCGTAGGATTGGCTTCATCCGTATAACTATATTCATTCGCATGACCGGGTTCATTCATATTAACCGGTTTCATCTGTACAACACAGCATCTGCACCGCCATGCGCCTCATCGACTCGCGCGGCAATTTCTGCAACGGTATACGACGCATCACCTGGTACGGCAATTATACGGCTTCCGCTCCAGGTTCCGCTGCGAACTTGTCACGATAAGCGATCCTGACGGAAGAGGGTCCTCCCTCCGCTTCAATCTCCTTCCGGATCATGGCTGCGTAACGCCTCTCAACAGACAACGGATCCCGGTATTCCGCAAGGGATACATCCGGCATACTGTCACGGATTCCCTCGTAGTCATTCATCATGTCCCGCGCAGCCCGCTTTGCAAAGACAAGGGACTCCAGAAGAGAATTGGATGCCAGCCTGTTTTTTCCGTGAACTCCGTTGCAGGCACATTCTCCGACCGCATAGAGATGCGGCATACTCGTCCCGGATTCATGGTTCACCTTTACCCCGCCCATGAAATAATGCTGTGCCGGAACCACCGGTATGCATTCCTTCGTCACGTCATAGCCGTTCTCCGCGCAATGCTGAACAATATTCGGAAAATGACGGAGGAGTTCTTCATGGGGAATCGTCCTGAGATCCTCCCAGACAAACTTCGTCCCGTCTTTTTTCATCTGCTTCAGAATCTCCTGTGTCAGAAGATCCCGCGGAAGAAGCTCATTCGTAAAGCGCTGCATATTCTTCCCATAGAGCTTCGCTCCCTCGCCGCGGACAGATTCAGAAATCAGGAAGCTCCGGTCCTCCTCGTGTCCCGAGTAAAAGGTTGTCGGATGCACCTGGATATAGTTCACATGCTCCGTCTCAATGCCATGCTTCAGCGCAATTGCAACCGCATCGCCCGTCAGCTGACGGAAATTCGTCGAATGACTGTAGAGCCCGCCGATACCGCCCGTCGCAAAGATTGTGTAATCTGCCTCAATGATCCCCAGTTTTCCGTCCGGATAGCGAACGACCGCGCCCCGGCATCTGCCCGCCGCGTCTTCCTTCTGATGCCCTGATGCACCATGGGGATCGTCGTCTGTTACAATATCCACCATGGTTGTATACTCCATCATCGTCACATTCGGCAGGCGGCGCACTGCCTCCATGAGATGGCTCGTAATTTCCTTTCCCGTGATATCCTCATGGAACAGGATACGCTTCCGGCTGTGAGCGCCCTCTCTCGTGAACGCCAGAGCTCCATTCTCATCCCTGGCGAAACGGACTCCGTATCCGATCAGATCACGAATCACATCCTGAGATGAACGGATCATGATATCCACTGATACCGGATCGTTCTCGTTATGTCCCGCCCGCATCGTATCCTCAAAATACGACTGATAATCTGCCTCATCGCGTAGCATGCAGATTCCGCCCTGCGCCAGATAGGAATCGCTGCTTTCAAAATCCGCCTTTGTTATGAGCATTACCTTCCGGTTCTCCGGAACCTGCAGTGCAAAATACAGGGCTGCGCAGCCACTGCCGACGATCAGTATGTCTGTCTTCTTCATAGTCTCTTCTTTCTGCGGCAGTCAGCCGCGATTCTCTGTCAAACTATTCGCAGAGGAGTATAGCACTTGATTTTACACATGACAAGTCATATATTTACATATGTCTTGACACATTTTCAGATCGTGTTATACTTGCGGGCAGGAAACTTCCCTGACTTGTAACTTCAGAAAACTATAAAGCTTAAAGCTTCAAGAAGGACTGTGGTGAGCAGGCTCCCCGTGGGCCAAGAACATTGCGACTGGACTTATACAGTACACCTCGTACGATAAGTCGTGACACATACTGTATAAGCTACGGATTGCTCCGTGCTTCGCACTCCCGCAATCCTACAGGTATTCGGATTTCGCGCGTTCGCGCTTCATCCTCATACCTGTTGCCTTCGAAATCGCATACAGTCTCTTACACACGCTTCGCGCGTGACGATCCTGTCTGCGTTTTCAAAGAGCTTATACAGTATATTAATGAGAAAGGATAGTTATCATGACAACGAGAGAAATGCAGGACAGGATTATAGAATTGAAGCGCGAAAAGGATGTCTGTATTCTGGCACACGCGTACCAGAGTCATGATATCTGGGAGGTAGCAGATTTCATCGGCGACTCCTATGGTCTGAGTGTGCAGGCAGCAAAAGCGCCGCAAAGCACTCTTCTGATGTGCGGAGTCCGTTTTATGGCAGAGACCTGTAAGATACTTTCTCCGGACAAAAAAGTCCTGCTGGCGAATCCGATGGCCGGCTGCCCCATGGCGATGCAGATGAACCGCGACCAGGCTCTCCAGCTGAAAGCTGCGAATCCCGGACTTCCTCTCGTAGCCTATATAAACACCACAGCCAGTTTGAAAACAGTCTGTGATGTCGTCGTCACCTCGTCATCCGCTGTGAAGATCATTGGGCGCATGCCTGAAAAGGAAATGCTTTTCATTCCGGACTGCAACCTGGGCGGATGGATTGCCGAACAGCTCCCGGACAAAAAACTGCATATGATTCAGGGCGGCTGCCCGACTCACATGCGAATGACCAGACAGGATGTGCTGGCCGCCCGCGCCGCACACCCGAAGGCTCTGCTTCTGGTTCATCCTGAATGCCGGAAGGAGGTCGTGGATCTCGCCGACTACGTCGGCAGCACTACCGGCATCATGAAATATGCCGAATCCTCCGATGCCAATGAATTCATCATCGGTACAGAGAGCAGCATAGTCTCGCACCTGCAGTTTTCCTGTCCCGAAAAGCGTTTCTATCTGCTCTCAAAGCAATGTGTCTGCCACAACATGAAGATGACCACTCTTCCGGATGTGCTCCATGCCGTCGAAGGAATCGGCGGTGACGAAATTACTCTCACTGCTCAGACCATCCGCAACGCGCGGAAATGCATCGATCACATGATCGAGCTGGGCGGCTGAAGAAGCGTGAAAACTTCATGCTCGATCCGGGCGGCTCAATCCGCCCGGACACATTATCTCCATACCAGTCCATCTGCCCGGCAAATTATCTCCGTTCCGGTCCATCCGCCCGGCCGGAATTTCTCCATACCAGTCCATCCGCCCGGCCGGATTACCTCCACACCAGCCCTCTGCAGCGACTGATTGCCTCCGCCAGTTCTTCTTTCCTGGGCTTCGCCATGTCTCCGGAAACCTGACCGTGTTCTCCATACATCCCGAAGCCTTCTTTCCGGAAGGTTTCTTCCCAGTCATTTACAAGCGAACGCACATTCACACGTCCGTTCATATCTCCTTTTGCCATCAGCAAAAATGTCCGGGCAAGGCATTCGCTCTGTTCCCGGTCCGCCAGCTGCTCCACCAGCCTCAGGTCCGTCTCCCCTCGTCCGATCACAAACCCTTCCGTCCCAAGATTTTTATGCTTTACACGGCCTCTCTGCTCCTGGAAATCACTGCCCGGACGCGGAAAACGTCTGCTTTGATCCGGACGATAAGCGGCGCCAGATCCACGATCCTTTTCTTCACGAGAAGAACCGGAGAAGCATGGAACAATTCTCCGCACCTTTTCTGTCACGTCCTTCGGCTCGTAGCGGTCCATCTGAATGATCGTGTCTGCACGACTGAAAAACGCGCCGGAGCTGCCCGCTACCAGAACCGTGCTGATGCCGGCATTCTCATACAGCGCACGCATCCTGTCAGAGAACGGTGTGATCGGCTCCTCGTCTGCTGAAACAATTTTCTGCATCAAAGCATCCCGCACCATAAAATTCGTCGCACAGGTATCCTCATCCATCAGCAGCGTTCTCGATCCGCACTCCATAGCCTCTACAACGGAAGCCGCCTGAGAAGTGCTTCCGCTGGCATTCTCGGTAAAAAATGCAGTCGTGTCCTTTTCATTCGGCAGCCGGTTAATAAACAGCGAGATGTCATCGCCGTTCACACAGCGCCCGTCCTCCGCCCGGATCTTAACCGCTGTTTCATCCGTCACAACATATTCCCGGCCGTCTCCCGCGATATGATTGTAAACGCCCCGCTCCAAGGCTTTTAACAGCGTGGATTTTCCGTGGTAGCCCCCGCCAATGATAAGTGTGATCCCTCTCTTTACTGCCATACCGCTGATTGTTCCATGATGGGGAAGATTCAGAGTGATCCTGTCCTCCTCCGGAGAACGAAAGGGAAGTGCATCCTTCAGCGGTTTCTGCGAGATTCCGCTCTCTCTGGGAAGAACGGCACCGTCTGCGACAAAGGCACACAGTGACAGCCTGTCAAGCTCGCTTCTGAGAAAAGCCTGATCTTCCGCAAGATTTATTACATCTCTGATTATCTTCTCCTGCCATGCGTCCGCAACGGCAGTATCCCGGACAATATCCGGAAGAAAGTGAAAAAGCATCTTCTCAAGCTCACCTGCCAGCACTGTCCGCCCGGCGGCCGGAAATCCCGCATAAAAACGGAGCGTCACATCGCCATCTCCGCCAAGCTGGCATGCGCTTCTGTCCAGAATCTCCTGGCCAGGCCGGCTGGCACTCATGTTTCCGCTTTTTCCCGATCCGCCGGCCTTTCCCGACACCTCGCGCAGCCTGGAACTGAAGCGCCGCAGAATCATATCCTGAAGAGCGACTCTCGTCTCATATCTGCTGCAGAATGCCGCCGGCCACTGCGCATCCCGCGCCTTCACCGTAACAGCCAGTTCAGACGGACTGGCAAAAGGATCTCCCTGCACATGGACGATATGCAGCACATAATTGCCGAAATCGTAGCTCCCTCTCAGTGACTTATACGCCGGATATCCCCGGTGATCAATGCTCCGCAATGCGCGAAGCAGTTCGTTTTTCGTTTGCATAATACAAATATTCCTTTCCTGTGCGTCCGTACAGACCGCGCTCATTATCCACGTTTCTCAGGATCCTGCTCTTACCACGCTCCGCCGCCTCCGCCTCCGGATCCTCCTCCGGAAAAGCCGCCTCCGCTGAAACCGCCGCCGGAGAAGCCACCCGAACCGACACCGCTCTCGGAAGGAGGGGCTGCGCTCAGCGCTGTCGATGATGCCTGCATCACATGACCGAAATCCTCCCGGAACGTTGTAAAAACGAAAGGATGATATCCGTAATACCACGTCGGCTCCGGAACCGGAATATTGTATTTCTCAAACTGCGAGATCCACTTGTTCTCCAGACCGAACACATATGCGTAAGCCAGCGTAAAATAAAAATACGATGGATTTTCCCGGCTCAGCATCTTCAGCTGCTCAAGCTCCGCTTTCTCAATGAAATTCCGATAGCCGAGCACGTCGCCATAGTACTTCAGGTTTTCCTCTGTCCGGTACACCGCGCGGTCCGCCGCAAGGAAGTTCAGAAATCCTGCACACAGCATAATTAGTGCGGCAGGTACCGAATACAGCCGGCGGGTAAAGAGAAAAAGGCCGGCCAGAAACACTGTACTGACAGCCATCACAGCCACACTCTTCTTGCGGTGCTCCTGGTATTTTCCCTTCTGGTACACAATAATCATGCCGAATACCATGACAGCCACAGCGATCATGCCGAACCATACGGCGCTGCCCATGTCATCCATATAGACCACATAGGCCGTGTAAACAGCCGGGCAGAGCGTCATCTCGACGAATGCGAGAAGATACATCAGTCCTCTCAAGTTCTTGCCGCGGATCTGCCTTGCAGCACTTTCTTTGTGCATTTCGCCGACCCTGTCCAGCGTCCTGTTGAACTTGTATTCCAGATCACTGACAGAGGAAACCGTCCCGATTTCTCTCTTGCCCGGGAACATTCCCTCGAGAAACGCCCTCTCGTCTTTTTTCAATGCCGTGAAATCATTATTCTGAAGCCTGAAGCGGACCTTACCTTTTTTCGGCTCCTCGATCGTGAAATAGCCCTGGTCAGCCAGATACGGAATCAGAGCCACCTTATGTTCCGTTGTGCCGTTCCATATTTCTTCGACATCCAGTGGATTCATACCCTTCGGCGGATAAAAATTCACAACCGGCACCGCGCGCCGTCCGCTGCGCTTCCAGTTCCGCAGAACAGCAATCAGTGGAATCAGCAGCAGAATCACGATCGCGGTCCACGCCGCCGTTCTGTGCGAATGAAACACAAAATATCCCTCCGGGAGCTCACAGCGGATCGTAATTCCCTCGTAGGGATACAGCGCCGTATCATACGAACCGCTGATCACAAGCCCGTTGACAGACGAGGTCAGCTGATCCGGATTATATCCTGCATTTCCGGAAGTTCCGACAGAATAGCCGATTTTTCCGGCATCAAAAGAAGACGGCATCGTGATCTTCCAGGAAACCGATTCGATCGGACATGCCCATCCCGTACCGACAATATTGTAGTACAGCTCATCGGCATCCTCCAGCGGGTCCGGACTCGTGATGCTGTAGGTATAGCTCATCACATAGGTGTGCTCTCCCGTGTAGGTCTCATCGGACGAACCGATATAATATGCGCCGTTCTCTTTGCTGACGTCGGTATTCGCGTCCGGACTTGTCACCTGAAAATCCGAAACGCGCGCAATCACATAACAGTTCGTTCCATCCGCATAATACCGGTAATGATTTTCCGGAATCTCCCTCACCGGGCCGTGATGCGGCTGTATAAAATCGTAGACACAAGTCTCTGTGACATCAAAAACGTTGTCCTCCCGCACCGTGATATCCACAAACAGAGATTTGATATAATAATCCGTCTCCTGCGCGATGATATCTTCCGACGCATCGGCAGACGCCCCGGACGTCTCCGCGGCATGATCCGATGACGCGGAGATATCTGCTGATGTTTCCTCCTCTGCATGAACCGGAACAGCCGGGACAAACAGCAAAGCAAAGACCGCCAGCATCACAGCCCAGGTATGTGCCCATTTTCTGATTGCAGACAGAATACGCATAAATCTGACCCTCCGTCATCTCATCTGACTGTCGCATATACATCGGACTGCCATGCAGCCGGACAAAACAGCCGAACCTGCGTCCTGGCAAACCTGCCATGCCGCAGCAAGCAGGTTTCCGCACTGTCGTCCTGCCACAATAAGCAGGCTGCCGCACTGTCGCGATGCCACAGTAAGCAGGCTGCCGCACTGTCACGATGCCATATCAATCAGCGCCTCAGAAAGAAACCTTCACATTCTCACGCTCTGCGGTATTTCCTACCTCGTACATAGAAGCCTTGCGGAAACCGAACATTCCCGCTACAAGGTTGGACGGGAACATCATCGTCTTATCATTATAAAGCTTTACACACCCGTTATAATACTTGCGGGCGTTGGCGATATCCTCCTCCACCTGCCGGAGCTGCTGCTGCAGCTCCATAAAATTCGCATTGGCCTTAAGATCCGGATAATTCTCCGCGATAGCGAAAATACCGCGCAGACTCTGGCCCAATGCTTCATTGCTTCGAATGACATCTGCCGCATCCTTCGCCCGTGCGGCTGTGTTTCTGGCCTGGATCACCTTTTCCAGCGTTGCCTTCTCATGCGCCGCATAGCCCTTGACCGTCTCAACGAGATTTGGAATCAGGTCATATCTCTTCTTCAGATATACATCCATGGTGGAAAACGCTTCCTCCACCTGGTTTCTGCTCTTCACCAGCCCGTTATACGTGCCAATCAGAAAGATCACGATAATTAATACAATCAATACAAGCACACCAATGACAATCCAGGCAATCATGCAATTTCCTCCCGTATTTTATTTTCACATCTGTCCTGTAGTTTTCTGCCGTCTTTAATTATATACGCTTACCTTCTGATTATAATGGAAAGCAGCAGAAAAAGACAACCTAAAATAGCCCAATATCATTTTCCCCTGACATTCGGGCCAGTTCAGAGACAGAGAACTCTTCCTCAGTCCGGAAAACCTTCCTATACCCCCGGAGTCTTCCGATTCACAAACCAGAAGCCGTTCTCCTCGTAGTACAATTCAACTCTCTGTCCAAGAATCCGGCAGACATACCGGATCCCCGCGCCTCCCGCCTTGAGACTGGCACACCGGTCCACACGGAGAATACTGTCAATATCGTATCTGTGACCGTCCTCCCATATGATGCGGAGCGGCTTCATTCTCCCGTCAGAGGAAAAATCCGCGATAACCTCAACGTATGCTTTGTATGGGCTGACGTCGGACGTTTCCCGCACATTTTCCGCAAGCGGCACGTCACAGCGCGCCTTCGGACGGTCCGAGCGCCCCGAATCATGATGATAATCATAAACACCCACTCTGATCACCTGCCTTCCGCGACAAGAACCGTTTCATATCCGGTCCGGTTCCCGTTCTCAAAATACGAATGCGGATGAATCATGTGGTCCTCTGCAGTCGCATCCAATGAAGACAAATACCGGTCCTCGTGCATGATTCCCCGCTGCACCGCGGCATATCCATAGCGGCTGCGGATATCGGAGACCATGCGGTCCGCCCGCATCTGCCGCTCGCGGGATTTCTCGTTCACAAACAGGGAGAGCTGACGCGGCCCGTTCTCCGGTTTCAGATCACCGACGCTGATTCCGATACTCCGGATCGGCTTCTCCCAGCGGTACAGGCGCTGGAAAACCAAAAAAGCCGCCTCCTCTATCTCGCCGGAGATATTGGTGGGCACCGCAAGCTTTTTCTGCTGATGGTATCCCCAGAGATCCTTATCCCGAACGTAAACCGAGACCACCTGTCCCTCAAAATGATTCTTCCGGAGCCGCTCCGATACGCTCTCCGATAACAGATACAGCACCAGCCGGACATCCTCATTATTCACGAGATCCCGGGGCGTGGTTGTGCTGTTCCCGACGCTCTTGACCGGTGCCTCGATCCCGACATTGTTCACCGGCGTCTGATCCTGTCCCCGGGCAAATACAGAAAGCATTGCGCCGATCTTTCCAAACCAGTTCTGAAGATAATGCGGATCTGCTTCTGCAAGCTGTCCGATCGTGCGTATGCCATACTTTGCGAGCTTCTGACCGGTCCTTCTCCCGACATACAGGAGATCCGACACCGGGAGAGGATCGATCAGCTTCCTGTAATTATCACGGTCAAAAACCGTAATGGCATCCGGCTTCTTGTAGTCACTGCCGAGCTTCGCGTAAATCTTGTTCCAGGAAACGCCGATGCTGACCGTAATGCCGAGTTCCCTGCGAATCCTTCTGCTTATCTCCTGAGCGATCCGGTATCCGTTTTCAATCGTCCTCGTGTGATCTCCCAGAATCGCACAGCTCTCTGTCAGATCGATCCAGCATTCATCCAGTCCAAAACTCTCCACCTTGTCGGAGTATTCCTGATAAATAGCTCTCGCCATCCGGGAAAAACGAAGATAGAGATACATTCTCGGCGGAACAAAGACAAGATTCGGGCAGCACTGCCTCGCCTGCCAGAGCGCCATGCCGGTCTTCACTCCCTGCCGCTTCGCGATGTAGTTTGCGGTAAGGACAATGCCGTGCCGCTCCTCCGGATCCCCTCCGACGGCCAGCGGCTTTCCGGCAAGCTCCGGATGATACAGCATCTCCACTGATGCGTAAAAACAATTGCAGTCCACATGCAGAATAATCCGATCTGACACCTTTTCTCACTCCCCCCTGTCTTTTCCCGGTCCTGTTACCGGGAAAGAAAACTACCGATCCGTATAATAGCATCGCTTTTTCTCTGTACATCCAATATAACGGCATACCTGTTGCCCTGCACAGCCAATATAGCACTATTTTGAGCGGAAATAAATGGTCGTTTCGGCCCGTTTTTCTTTTATGAATAGATTTTTGCTTGCTATATGTGGGGAATGGTGATACTATGTAGACATACGAAACAGACTGTCTGTCGGCAGTCTCCGCGATAAACTGACAGATTTCAGAACCGGGAAAGCAAAAGAAAGAGGTGTCACATGGAAAATATCGGCGCAATCATCACTTCCTACCGGAAGAAAGCGCACATGTCACAGATTGAACTTGCGGACAGACTTCAGGAAGACGGCATCGATGTCAGCTCCAAAAGTATTTCCGCCTGGGAAACCGGAAGGAATGAGATCTCCGCGCGGATTTTCCTGCATGTGTGCCGGATCCTGAAGATTCCGGACTGTCTCGAGGAATACTTCGGCAGCAATCCGAATAACCCACTGACCATGCTGAACGACGAGGGAAAGCAGAAGGCGCTCTCCTACATTGATCTTCTGACTCATCCGGTCAGCTACGCCAGGAAATCAAATGTAATACCGTACCCGCCGGCTCCTTCCGACAGCCTTTCCATGATCCGGCTGCGCCTCTACGACGCAAGGGTGTCCGCCGGTCGCGGAGATTTTCTCGATTCCGATTATTACACGACCATCGAGGTACCCGCCACGGAAGCGGGGGATGCAGACTTTGCCGTTACGATCCACGGGGATAGTATGGAACCGGTTTTCCATGATCACGACATGGTTTACGTGCACCGGCAGGAAACGCTGACGGATGGAGAAATCGGGATCTTCTCGCTGAACGACAATGCCTATATCAAGAAGCTGAAGAACGACGATGAGGGGACCTTCCTGATTTCCCTGAACCAGAAGTACGAGCCGATTCCGGTTCATCTTGACCGTGATTCCTTCCGCATCTTCGGAAGGGTCTGCCGTGCCATCCGGTAACATGACACACCGAAAGGGGAAAAGCCGGGTCCGTTTCAGCATTCATCCGCATGCATGTGCCGCTTCACATGCTATGGACGCGGCACTCTGCCAAAAGGATTAATCCGTCAGAATTTCAAGAATGAGGTGTTGCATTATGCTCAAAAAACCGAACAACCTGTTGGAAGCCCGAAAATCCACCGGTCTTTCCCGAACCAGGGCCGCTGAGGATCTCCAGCTTGACCCGAAAACGCTCTACCGGTATGAAAACGGAACACAATGCCCGAATGTCTATACCGCGATGCGTCTCTCGGACTATTATCAGCGGAGTGTAAAGGAGTTGTTTCCTATGGAATAGGGCCCGGACATGGAATAGAGCCCGGACAGCCTGTGCACCGCTGGAACCGGGGCACAGCAGCTGCCCGACAAAGCACTCTCAAAGAACGATTTCTACAGCTCATTCAGCAGCTGCGGAATGTTTTTCTTACCGAAGAGAATCTTCTCTCCACCATTTATGACAAGGCAGGGGACGCTCATCACATTATATTTTTGCTTTAACTCTCCGAAGTGATTGAGATCATACACTTCGGCACTGACAAGCGGGTTAAGCGACGCGATCCGCTGCGCAGCAGTTACCAGTTCCGGGCACATGGTGCAGGAGAGAGACACCAGGATCTGCATGTGTATGTCACGTTTTATCCCGGCGATCTTTTCCCGAAGCTCCGGATCGATTGCCTGTCCCGGCCCGGATGCATTGTAGAGCCCGAGAACAAAAGAGGTGAACTCATGTCCGCCCGGGACGCCATGGAATGCAAGACCGGTCGGGGAATGATCCTCCTGCAGAATCCGGACAAACGGGGTGTCTTCTGATTTTTCATCCGATACGATCACCGACAGCTTATCCGTCTGACCTGCAAGCTCGTCCATATAGGATTTCAGCTCTTCAGAAACCGGACGATTGTCTGAATGGAGCTCCAGAATCAGTGGTTTCTCCATTTTGGCAAAGACACTTGAAAGCTGCTGTCTGATCTCATCGGATAAAAGTCCAGTCTGCCTTGAAACCCCGCTGCCTTCCCCGGAATCTGTGCCGGAATCGACAACCTTATGCACGGAGGCTCTTGCCGCCGGGCGTTCTGCCTTTCTTCCGGTTTTCTGCTGCATGACTGAGATATACTTCTCAAGCTCGGTTGCTGCCAGAGCACCATCTCCGGTGGCCGTCACAACCTGCCGCAGCGGTTTGATGCAGACATCTCCCGCCGCATACAGACCTTCTGCACTTGTTTTCTGGTTTCTGTCGGTTACGACATATCCCTGTTCATTGAGCTCGGCAAGATTCCGGATTAATTCTGTGGACGGCAGGTATCCGGCAAACACAAACACACCGAAAGTATCCCCGTTTTCCGGCGTATAGACAGTTCTCTTACCGTTTTTTATATTCTTCCAGCTAATGGTTCGCAGAACCGAATCTCCCGTCACGCTTTCCACTTCCGTATTTGTGAGGACGGTGATCTTGTTGTTGCTGCGTGCCGTATCCGCTGCAGATTTTGCGCAGGTAAAATCATCCTCACGGATCAATATTGTTACATGCGAAGCGTATTTAGTCAGGAATACAGATTCTTCTGCGGCAGCAAAGCCGCCTCCAATCACGAAGATCTCCTTCCCGCTGAAGAATTCACCATCGCATGTCGCACAGTATGCGACACCATGTCCCTTGTACTCAGCTTCACCACGGAAGCCGATCATTCTCGGGTGCGCACCCGTGGCCAGAATTACACCAAGACATTCCAGCGTTCCCTTATCCGTCTCCACCTTGCGGATTTTGCTTGAAAAATTGAGGGATGTCACTTCCGCGCTCATGAACTCACATCCAAAGGCCTCCGCCTGTTTTCGCATGCGCTCTGTCAGTTCCCTTCCGCTTACCGGTCCGCTTCCCGGAAAATTAACGACCTCTGACGTTATCGTGATCTGTCCGCCGAAGGTCTCTTTTTCCACTACAAGAACCCGATAACAGGCACGTGCCAGATAAAGGCCGGCGGTCAGGCCCGCAGGCCCTCCGCCGATTACAACCGCATCATAAAAGTTTTTCTTTTCCACAGGCATCCGCCTCCTTTACAATGCTCCAACCAGGTCAAGGGTCGGTTTGAGAGTCTTCGCTCCCGGCTGCCATTTTGCGGGGCATACCTGATCTCCGTGCTCCGCAACAAACTGGCTCGCCTGCAGACGGCGGAGAAGTTCATCCGCATTACGTCCGACATTCCCGGCATTTACCTCATAGACAACGATTTTTCCCTCCGGATTAACGATAAAACTGCCACGCTCTGCCATTCCATCCGCTTCAATCAATACATCAAAATCCTTCGCAAGAGCATGCGTCGGATCCGCCAGCATCGGATAGGTGATTTTTCCGATCCGATCAGAATGATCGTGCCATGCCTTATGTACAAAATGGGTATCGCAGGAAACAGAATAGATTTCGCAGCCAGCCGCCTTAAAATCCGCATATCTGTTTTCAAGGTCCTCAAGTTCCGTCGGGCAGACAAATGTAAAATCTGCCGGATAAAAGAAGAATACGCTCCATTTTCCCATAATATCTTTTTTCGTGACGGTTTTGAATTCTCCATTCACATACGCCTGTACAGAGAAATCGGCTACTTCCTTGTTGATTAATGACATGTGTGTTTCCTCCTTTGTAATATCGATCTAAAAATTATTAGTTTTGTCTAACTATTGCTTTTATTGAAAGGCAGATGTCTCAGACACCTGCCTGATTCAATACAAATTATAAGTGTTGCGGATCCTGTGCTTTCTGCGGCGTCTCCTGTCTGCTCCTGCACGCATCGCACAGATGATAAAGTTTCAGATCGTAAGCGGAGACCGGGATCCCTGCCTTTTCCGAGAGCCATCCCGTCATGTCCGGCAGTGTCAGGTCAGTAAGCCTTCCGCAATTCATGCAGACCAGATGGTCATGTCTTGCACTCGTATCATAGCGGTCCGGGAATCCCTCCACACTGATCTTCCGGATCAGGCCCTTCGCCGTAAGGGCGTTAAGGTTGTTGTAGACCGTTGCAATGACCACGGATGGATATTTTTCCCTCAGCAGGAAGAAAATCTGCTCTGCTGTCATGTGTTTCCCGGCGGAACACACAATTTCCAGGATACTCTTCATATATCTGGCCAAAACACCCTCCTGAATCAGAATCCTAGAATTATTCCAAATCAGAATTATTCTGAATTAGAATTCTCCTGAATCAGAAATCGTTCTGAATTAGAATTATTCTAAATTTAAAATACAGGAAAGAAGCTTACTTGTCAACCAAAATTTTTTATATTATCTCCCCACCTAAGGAATACAGAAAAAGCCCCGGAAAGTAGTTTTCTGCTTTCCGGGACCTCGTTTCCTGTCATTCGATACCTTCTATTTTTCCTTCAGCTTTTCCTTCTATGTTCAGCACCCTCACATTGTTCGTCGCAATATACAATATGGCATTCACAATAATCCTTCACAACAGCTTTTTGCCTTTTCATCTTTTAATCTTCAATCATGCGAACCTTCACATGGTAGATTTTCTTCTCGCCCGGCTGCAGGAATTTCAGCATCCCATTTTTTCTCATGACATCTCTGCCATCCGGATAGCAGTTTCCGCATTCCAGGCCAAGCACATAATCTCTGACGCCCATCATTTTCCACTCTACAAAGCCGTCAAGCTCCGATGCGTCAAAGCTGATGCGGAGTCCCGCATGCAATTTTGGCTGGTAGATTTCCGCGATTCCGTTCTCATCTGAAAATTTGTGATAATAACAGCGCTCCTGATACCCTGCTGTCGGCTTCTCCATATGCATCCAGTTTGCAATATCATCCGCTGCATGAGCGTCCCTCGGCTTCACTTCCACAGATGGAATTGTAATCACACTGTCCTCGTCCAGAAGCGGATAACCCATGTTCATATGATACAGAACTTCCATCGGCTCCACCCTGTCACCGGTATTTGTGATACTATCGCAGATCTCAAACTCATTCGTTTCCGTGGACACGTGGATCTCCCGTTCCAGTCTCAGTTTTCTGCCGAAAATCTGCTCATCCTTTGTCACCGTATGAACAACCAACTCTCCGCCTTTTTCAAAAAAATATGCCTGTTCGCAGGGGCAATTCGCAATGGACCCGTGCAGAGGCAGTTCTTCTCCCTCGTCCGTACACGGACTCCCTACCGCCTGCAGCCCGCAGGTGGTAAGAAATCCGGCAGTAAAAGAGGACAGCCAGTTACTGCCTGTACGGTCATAGTAGGCCGGTGCCACATAGCCGCACGGAGACATATAACTCATATTAATTCCTTTGAAGCGGAGTCTTGTAATATCCCCATTTCGGTCCGGAGAAATGACAAGCTCCAGTCCCTTTCCGTTATTCACCTCAAACAGGCGCATTCCATCGCCCTTTCCGCCTGACAGACGGTGTTCTTCAATCCCATATAGCTGGGAATCATGTCCGATATATGGATTCATTCTTATCCGCTCCTACATCAATGGTCTGACTGCATGATATACCTGTCGATATCTCTCATATATCTTCTGATATCTCTCATGCATCTCTTTTCTCGGCACATAAGTCACAGTTTCTTCTACCATGTGAGCAGCCGCATCCGCAAGATCAGAAAACAGGCCGATCGCCACTCCTGTCAGCATGGCGCTTCCAACTGTTCCCGCATCTGCAGTTTTCAATGCCGTCATCGGAAGGTTCAGCATATCCGCCTTCATCTGCATCCAGACAGCAGAGTGCGCGCCGCCGCCTGTCGCATGTAATTTCTGAAAATGAATTCCGGAATGCTTCAGTGCCTGCAGGTTCAGGTACATTTCATAAACTACACCCTCCATACAGCCGCGGTAGATGTCCGCTGCGGTAGTGGCCGTTGTGAGCCCCAATACCGCGCCCTTTGAACCCGTGTCCATATATGGTGTCGCGGCTCCCGCAAAATGCGGCAGAACCAGCAGTCCGCTCGGTTCCTCATGATGAAGGCCGTCATACATTTTTTCAAGGTATTCATTTACCGAAATTCCCTGTTCCCCTGCCAGCTTCTTCTCCTCTTTCGCAATGGTCTCTACACACCACTGCATCAGCGCACCGCCGGTATACGAAAATGCATAAGCCACATATTTTCCCGGTATGACATACGGTACAACGGAAAAATATCCCTCATACATCACATCAATGTCCGGCAGCTCATCGTAAATCGGAGTCAGACACTCTACCGTTCCGGCTCCGTCAACCGCAACCGTCCCGTCAAATGCTCCTGCTCCGACTGCCGCAGCCACCTGATCATGGCTGACGGATACGATTTTCGTATCCGTCGACAAGCCCGTCATCTGTGCGGATTTCTGTGTAATCACTCCTGCTATGGTGCCCGAAGGTACCGGTTCAGACATCAGATTGCTGTCAATGTCTGCCGCCTCAAATATATCCCTGCTCCAGCAGAGATTTTTTATATCGAAGGCCATCGTGCGGGTGGCAAGAGAATAGTCAATCTGCGCCTTTCCGGTCAGATGATAAACCACATAGTCTCCCATCAGAAAGATTCTCCTGGTTGAAGCGTAAATCTCCGGACAGTGTTTTTTGATCCACATTATCTTGGAAATGCTATACATCTCATGCGGTCTCAGTCCTGTAATATGCGCAATATTATGCCCGCCAAGCTTCTCGATCAGTTCCCGGCACTCTTCCTGCCCTCTCGGATCTGTATACAGCATTGCCGGATGAAGCGGATTTCCCGCCTCATCCACGCAGACAAACGTCTCTCCAAAGCTTGTCACACCGATTCCCGCAATATCCGGGTACTTTTCAGCCATCTCCCGAATGGATGCATACACGGCGCCCATAATGGCCGAAGCGTCAATCTCATGACCGGTGACCGCGCGCGTCACCGGGTAATCGCGATAAGCTTTCGCCAGATACTTTCCCTGATCATCGAATACCGTACACTTGCATCCGGTCGTTCCGATGTCTAATCCTGCTATCTTCATACGATTTCCTCACTCAAAATACTGTATAAGCTCTTCGAAAACGCAGACGGGGCTCGTCGCACGCGAAGCGCGCGTAAGAGACCGGATGCGATTTCGAAGGCAACAGGTATGAGGATGAAGCGCGAATGCGCGAAATCCGAATGCCTGTAGGATTGCGGGAGTGCGAAGCACGGAGCAATCCGTAGCTTATACAGTATATGTCACCATTTATTATATGGGGTTGATAACCTCTTCGAAAACGCAGACAGGGCTCGTCGCGCGCGAAGCGCGCGTAAGAGACCGGATGCGATTTACTGATCAATGTCAACCCACTCATAACCGAGATATGTAGTGAAAGCCTCTTTTAAGATCTCCTTCATATGGCCGACACCTACACAGGTATGGTGCTTGAAGCCGCCCTTCGCAAGCTTAATCATTTTATCCTGCATATTATCTATGGCACAGACGCCCGCGCATCCGAAGTATGCATCCTCGATCGGATCATCGGTGAATTCTGCCTCTGTGGCGTAGATAACCACCTTTCCATCCACGGTTAAGCAGTTGGAAAGCGTTGTTTTCATCGGACGGATACGGCCTTCGTTTGTTCCCCATCCGGATCCCGGATCCCCTTTCGCAAACATCTTGTGTTCGGTAACCGTACCTTTCTTTACCATAAGGCTCTGGGCAGTCGATCCGCAGTGGAACAGAATTACCTTGTTCTCATCATCTCCGTAGTTATTGTTCCAGTCAAGGACTGCCGTAGGCTGCTCACTTGCGAGAGCCATTGCCCGCATGGATATCGCGGAAGTCAGATCAATCTCACAGGAGGTCACGATGCCGCGGTCATTCAGCTCCGAAAGGAGTACACACGGACAAACACGAAGAATTGTCTCCATCTCATTCCAGCAGCGAATCGCCAGCGCATCCAGATGATACTCTTTGATGTATTCATCAATGACAACCGATATCTTAGCCAGAGTATTCTTGTTTTTCTCCGGAACTTTGCTGAAGTCCGCATATTTCATCAGGCTTTCTTTCTTAGCCAGAACGGCAGCATCCGTATCGGATTTGTTATTTACTTTATATATCAGTTCTGAAAGATCAAAGCACTCTACAGTAATGCCGTTTTTCTGCAAACCGATCTCATCAAATCTGGTTGTCTTGAAGGCAGTGGTTCTCGCCCCGATGCATCCGATCGTGAATCTTTTCATTCCATTCACCACACGGCAGATCGCGGCAAAGTCACGTAAATTCTCCTGGAACTTTTCAGAAAGCGGATGAACGACATGTGGCTTCAATACGGTAAACGGTACCTGATACTGCGTGAATACATCGGTAACTGAGAATTTTCCGCAGAACGCGTCTCTTCGGTGGGCAAAATCCATTTTCCCGATCTCATCCGGATATGCCTGCATTAAGATTGGCACTCCGGCATCCCGCAGCGCAGTGATCGCCCCGTTCTCATCCGCAAAGATCGGCATAGAGAAGATCACTCCGTCGTACTCTCCCTCATGCTCCTTTAACCATTTTGCATAAAGCATTCCCTCGTCTCTTGTCTCAATACCGCCGAACCGGGTAAGTCCGGCATCCATCGCGATATAGTCATAACCCGCGTCTGTGACAGCTTTGATCATATCCTCTCTTGCGCCGTAGATTAACTCTCCCGGCATGAAACCTCTGTTACAGAACGCCAGCGCAAATGTCATCTTTTTTCCCATCACTCTGTCCTCCATTACATTCATTAACCTTCAATCCATGAACCCTTTCATCCATGAATACTTTCATCCTTAACCTTTAGCGTTTAAGCCTTTAATCTGCTAACCTTTTCATCGGTCAGCTCTTTAATCCATCAACGCGAACATTTTCATTGCGGCCTTTACGTTTTCCTTCATGGCATCCCGTCCTGCCATGCTGATGGATGAGAAGAAAATCGGTTCATCCGATTTCAGTGTTTTCAGATAGGCCGCGGCCGCGCTTCCGCCGGATTTATCCATGTATGTGAAATAATTTACTTTTCTTACGCCGGCTTTTACTGCCTTTCCGTAATCTTCCCTGCTCACCCCGGAGCCGCCGTGCATGACTACCGGAATGTTGTTCGTAAGAGCTCTGACATTTTTCACAACATCAAAGTCCAGCTTCGGCTCTGTCAGATAAATGCCGTGTGTGGTACCGAAAGAGCATGCCAGCGCATCAATTCCGCTTTCCTCCACAAATATCTTCGCCTGTTCCGGGTCGGTATAAATCTTGGTTTCATCCGCTTCTCCCGTATCATCTCCTGCTCCGGACTCTCTCCTTCCCATGGACCCAAGTTCAGCTTCTACGGATGCGCCTGTCCTGGCTGCCATGGCTACTGCCTTTTTCGTATTCTTCAGATTTTCCTCATATGGAAGCGTCGAGCCGTCATACATGATGGAAGAAAAGCCCAGATCAAGCGCCTGCTGCAGATATTCCAGAGTCTCACCATGATCCAGATGCACACACACCGGAACTTTGGATTTCTTCGCCACTTCTATCATAATCGGTCCGATCAGGTCTAATGGGATCCACGGTTCATGGCACTGCGCGAACTGAATGATGACCGGAAGATCAAGCTCCTCTGCCGCTTCTGTCACTGCCTGTAACGCCTCAAGATTCGGTGTATTAAAAGAGCCGACAGCAATTTCTTTTTCTTCTGCTATTTTCATTACATCATTTAATGTTGCTAACATGAGAACCTCCTCCTGTAAACTTTTTTCTGTGGTTTGTTATCCTCATCATAGCTTTTCCGGCGCCGGTTTTATATAGAAGTCTGTTCATTTTACTTTGAATTTGTTCGCTGATATAATAAAATAAGTTCGCCGATATCCAAAATATTCAATTGATAAATGATATCTGTTATGAAAAGCGAGGTTAAGGAAAGCATGATTTCTACTTTCAATCGGACAAAGCTGAATTCCCTTCTCCAGGATTTTTACCGGCTCACGCCAATCCGTATTACCGTCTTTGATGATCAGTTTACAGAGCTGGCCTCCTACCCGGAGCACATTGCGCCGTTCTGCCAGATCATCCGCACGGATAAAGAAGGATATGAGAACTGTAAAAAATGTGACAGACAAGCCTGCCTGCGCGCCGCGAAGCAGCGATCCCCATACACCTACCGCTGCCATGCGGGCCTCACGGAAAGCATCACACCGCTATATCTCGGAAACATTATCATCGGCTACCTTCTGTTTGGTCATGTGTTTGCTTATCCCTCCCATGAAACGGGATGGAAAATAATCGAAGAACAGTGCAGGAATTACAAGGTGGATAAAGAACTTCTGAAAAAAGAGTGCTTTTCCATGCCGCTTCACTCAGAGGCTTATATTACCTCTGCCTCCCACATTCTCGAGGCAGTTGCAAGTTACCTCTGTCTGGAGCGCATGGCGAGCCTGCGCAAGCAGGAACTTCCCGTACAAATTGACGAATATATTCAGGCTCATTTTCTGGAAGACCTGACGGCTAAGGATATCGCTGAGAAATTTGGAATTGGCAGAACGCAATTATATGAGATTGCAAAACAGAATTATGGTACAGGGATTGCAGAACATATCCGGATCTTAAGAATGGAAAAGGCGAAACAGCTTCTGGAAGACAGAAGTCTTCCTCTGGCTGAAATCGCCTCTCAGTGTGGATATAAGGATTATAACTATTTCATTACTGTGTTCAAACGTACCGCAGGTGTATCACCCAAAAAATATCAATCCATTTTCACATCAAATCGCCTGCAAAATCATTAATTTTTCCACGCTGCTTCCGAGCGCCCTGATGCAGCCCATGTCAGGATTTGTCTCTTGAATGCGGACGCCGGGAAGAGGAGCAGAGATTCCATTCCGGCAAAACCTTCAAAACAAATAACAAAATAGCGGGCTGTTTTCGAAAGATCTTTTGACCTCTTTCGAAAAAAGCCCGCTTTTATTAAAGATTAAATGTCAGCAAAGTACAGGGTAACCGATTCTCCGCATCTTCACCGGATTTTTATTCTTCAAAAAATACTCTCTTTGAAATATCTTCCGGATCCTTGGGCCCCGGAAGTTCCGCAATACCACCGAAAGGCATCTGCGCAACCAGCTTATAGCTGTCCGGCAGATGGAACATCTCGCGCACAGCATCATCAATAACCGGATTGTAATGCTGGATATTAGCTCCTACTCCCAGTTCTCTGAGACCCGCCCATACAGCCAGCTGCAGCATACCATTGGATTGATTTGCCCATACCGGGAAATTGGGCGCATAGAGAGGGAACTGCTCCTGCAAGCCCTTTACCACCGCCTCATCATAAAAGAACAGAACGGTTCCGGCTCCCGCGCGGAATCCATCTATTTTCTCCCTCGGCACCTTTCCTTCAAATACATCATAAATTCTGTCCCAAAGCTTGTCCTGTTTCTCACCCAGCACAAGCACGACTCTCTGGCTGTGCATATTAAACGCATCCGGCACAAGTTCCGTCGTTTCCGCGACAAGTTTTTTTATCTCATCTGCAGATACGGGAAGCTCTTTTTTCAGTGCATAAACGGTTCTTCTTTCCTTCAGTGATTCACGTATACTCATTTTAACCTCTTTTCTCCGTAAAGGATTGACCCGATACGGGCTTTCCATTTTTTCCGTCAGGCTGTTTCCGTTTTCCTTTTGTCTCGTATTTTGCCATAGATTGAACACCATACGGCTTGGCAGGAGCCACGCAAGGAGCGAAGCAACCAACAACAAGATCAAGCTGATCATCCGGAAGACATATGGATTTTGCAGCATCCAGAACATGCTGGGTATGGTCTATTTGTAAAACATCCGGTAACAGTTTGCATCTCTTCGATATATTTCTAGTGTCCCCTGTCAGCTGCATGGTTCTTAGCTGCTTTCTTTCCGGGAATTTCTGTGCGCACGAAAACAAATTCTGTATCCGACGAGCGGTCAGGATCAAAATGGTAGCCGCTCCAGTTAAATGCTTTCATCTGCTCCGGGGCTTCGGCATGGATGCCTGCCATAAATCGAACCATTTCGCCCCTGGCCATTTTAGCATATACGCCCTTCTGGACAATCTTGCCTCCCTCCGGCTCACCGAAAACACAGGTAATAAACCGGTCCTCAGGCTTCAGATATTTTTCCAGGCACCTGGAATATTCCTTCGAAGCCAGATTAATGATGATCCCGCTCTCGTCCCGCACTTCCCGATAAAGACTGTCACCCCAGAAGTCATACAGATTCTTATATTGGTCAAATGATACCTTTGCCTTCATTTCCAAACGGTACGGTACCACACCGTCCAGAGGCTTTATGACACCATAAAAGCCGGACAGGATGCGCAGATGCTCCTGTACATACGCATACTGACCATCTTCGAATACAGCAGGTGCCATATAAGTGTACTGAATCCCGTCATAAGCAAGAATCGCAGGCGTAAGATTCTGCCGCAGATCCATATGATGAAACCGCTCGGAGTTCTGAAGGGCGATCTTATCGTTACAGGTCCAAAGTACCTTCTGCTGCTCATAGGAAAGACCCCTGATCCAGACCATTAGTCTTTCTGTTTTCTCAAGAAACGGCGGAAGCTCTGTACACGTAAAGGAATCCGTGTCCACCCGCATCTGCTTCGCCGGAGAGATGATGATCCTCATGACAATTCGTCCAGCATCTGTGCAGGATTGTCGGCAGCCTTCACCTTACCGAAGGCTTTCACAATGATGCCATTCTCATCGATCAAGTAGGTCGTCCGGACAACACCCATCGAGACCTTGCCGTAGTTCTTCTTCTCTTTCCAGACATCGTACGCCTGGATCACTTCTTTTTCGGGGTCCGAAAGCAGAGTGAACGGCAGGCCGTACTTCTCCTCAAATTTCTTATGCGAAGCAACACTGTCCTTGCTGACGCCGAGAACGACGGCGCCCTTCTCCCGAAACTGCGGATACAGCTCGCCAAACCCGCAGGCCTGCCTGGTACAGCCTGCCGTCATATCTTTCGGGTAAAAATACAGAATTACCTTCTCTCCACGATAGTCCGAAAGGCTGTGCATCTCTCCATTCTGGTCCGGCAGAGTAAAATCCGGTGCTTCTGTTCCAATATTCAACATCTTACATTCCTCCTATTGCATAATAAAGTCAGCTTACTGCTCCTGAAACTGCCTATCTGCCCTGGCCAGCCAGGAATCCACATGAAAGGAAAAATGATCAGGCATTAAAGCGAAATTCCAAGTTATCTGTCGCCTGTTCACCACTATATTTGCCGCTGAAAATCCCTCCGTTCTGATTCTTGTCGGAGGGATTTTCCATTACCCGAGTTCGCAGTCATTGACCGCCTGCGCATCTCGATGGTTACATAAGTAATCCTTTTGATTTCAAATCTGAAAAAATCAACTTATCAACCGGAGAAATTATGTCTTGATCAGAACTGGTCAACCATCGCAGTTCTTCTATTTCTGAAGCTGCTTTTAATTCTCCCTTGAATTCTGCCGTGTAACAAGTCATGCGAACAACTACTCCCTCGGCATGTCCATGGGCCTGTGCTTCAAATACTCCGTAGAGTTTTGCTGTTTCAGGCTTGATGTTCACTGACAACTCTTCCTTGATTTCTCTAACCAACGTTTCTATATCCGTCTCGGTGCCCTCACGTTTTCCTCCCGGAATATACCATGTGTCCTTGCCCTTCGACCTTGAGCTTAAAATTTTTCCATCTGACAAATATAGATATGCGATCTTATCAATCATGTGAATTCCCCCATAACAATGTCCATTTCTCATGGATCTTATTGTATCATGAATTTCGCAAAACCTTCACTTGTAAAATCTGTAAAATATCTTCCGTTTCTATATCCATGGAATTCTCCGTACGTAAATGAAGTATACATGTAGCCGTCATCCTTTGTTGCCCGGATCATCTTCCGCACTACATCGCTCAGCTCTTTCTGCGGGAGAAACAATATCGTCGAAACTGCCTCCTCTCTGAACCTCTTTCAGCATATCTGTCAAATTACACTCCACCGTAATTCCGGTAGTTCTGTCATGAATTGAAGCATCCACATGATCGTCTGCCATCTGAGCAGACTAACCAGAGCGCGAACTGGAAGAAGGATGATTCGGAATATCAACAGAAATATGAACCCAATTATGCGAAATACCTTCATATCTGATTATAAGAGACCGAACGGGAAATACCGAACACTTTCGTGTCAGAATTTCTGACATGAAGGTTTTTGTTGACCAATCCGGGACTATGACTCTCGCTTTGTTTCGCCTGATTATAAATCCATGCTGTCAGGATTCAACAGGAAGTCAAAAACACTCATCACCAACACACCTTCTTCATTGTAAAGCGGTGCTATGGCATCTTTTGTGATTATGATTTTCTTGAACCCATCGCCTGTATTGACCAGAGAGCGTTGTTCCTGCTGCATTTTCTTTTCATCATGCATAGCAAATGCCGACTGAATATAGTAACGTTTGGAACCTTTATTGCAGACAAAATCAATCTCTAGTTGCTTTCTTATTTTTTTACCTGTCTGATCTGTTTCATTCATCACAACGACGCCTACATCGACGTTATATCCTCTGACTTTCAGTTCGTTGAAAATGATATTCTCCATCGCGTGTGTTTCTTCGACCTGTCGGAAATTTAATCTGGCATTTCGAAGACCCAGGTCCGTGAAATAATACTTGGATGGTGTATCAATATATTTCTTACCTTTTATATCGTAGCGAATTGCACTGTCAATCAGGAAAGCGTCTTCAAGATAATCGATATAGCGTTTGATCGTCATCTTACTGATAGTCGTATGTTTTACGCTCTTAAAAGTTGCACACAGCTTGCTTGGATTCGTCAGAGAGCCGATGGAAGAGGACAGAAATATAATGATACAAAAATGCGGATTCCGCATTTTTGTCCATCTTATATAAATTGACGTTTTGCACCACCTGCAAACGAAACGCAATTAGTTGATATCCAGATCCGCAGTGACCTGATAGTAATCGCTGGCGTGAGCGGTATAACCCGTCACATTGCTCTTGGAAATCATGTTCATTTGCAGAAAGGAGCAGAAGACAAAGGCGTTGTCATCGAGAATCGCCTGCTGCAGGCGTACGGCCAGCTCACCCCGTTTGGCGGTGTCGAACTCGGTTGACAATTCTTCAATCATAGCACTGACTTCCTTGTTCTCATAGGCGCCAAAGTTGTAGCTCATACCGGGCATGCAGCTGGTGGTAAAGAAATACTGAGGATCACCGGACGGGGCGGTGACCAGAGCGGAGGCATAAATGTCCCAGCTGTTCATATCAGCAAGGAACTCCCGACGGTTGGCAGTACAGTTGATGTCCACATCCATGCCGATCTCCTTCAGGGCAGCCTGAACAGATTCGGCAAGCAGAGGCAGCTCCTGACGGCTGGGATAGGTCAGCCATCGAATGGACAGCTTCACGCCGTCCTTCTCCCGGATGCCGTCGCCGTCGTTGTCCACCCAGCCGGCTTTTTCCAGAACTTCCTTTGCTCCTTCAGGATCGTAGTTTTCTGTAGTAACCTTCTCCCCGCCAAAATTTGAGAAGCCGTTGGGGAATGCGCCATTGGCGGGAACGCCGTGGCCATCCAGCAAGGTCTTCACAAAGCCTTCCTTGTTGATGCCCATGGCAATGGCTTTCCGAACGGCCGCGTCCTGAATGATGGGGCTGGTCATGTTCATGGAGGCAAAAAACGCCCGTGAGGTCTGAATGGAGGAGAACTGATAGTCGTCGTTTTCAAAATTGGGGTAAGCCTCGTATGCCATACCGTAGGCGGCGTCGATGTCTCCAGCCTGTAAAGCGGCGGACAGGGTATCGCCGTCGGACAGAGTGCGAATGGTCAGCTCGTCGATCTTGGGGGTGCCGTTCCAGTAGTTTTCGTTCTTGGTCAGTGTCAGGTGATCGTCCGTGACCATATCCTTCACCACATAGGGACCGGTGCCAATAACGATTCCTTTATCAAAGTCGCTGGCATCCACATCGATGATGCAGCCGTAGGGATCGCCAAGATAGTTCATAAGGGCGGGGTTGGGTTCGCTGGTGATAATGGTCAATACCTGACCGTCCGCCTTGATATCCGTGATCTTTGTGTCGCTGGGAGCGCGATCGTGGTTCGCAAGTAAATGTTCAAGGCACTGCTTCACCGCATTGCCGTCCATTTTCCGTCCGTTGGAGAAGGTAACGTTATCCTGCAAGGTTATGGTCCAGGTGCAGTTACCGTCATTTTCCCATGACTTTGCCAGCCAGGGTTCCAGCTCCATGGTGTCGGTGTAATGCACCAGCGTCTCACCGATACCATAGCGGATGCAGGCCCAGCCGTTGTAGGTGCGATGAGGATCGACGGTTTCCTCCCAGTTTTCAGAGTTGAAGGTGGTGTCGCCGATGGTCATAACTTTCCTGTCTGCGGAGGCTTTCTGCCAGGAAGCATTGCTGCCACTGTCAGCAGCAGGTGCCTGCGCCGGAGCGCTACTGCCGCAGCCAGTCAGCAGAGAAACGACAAGACAGGCAGCCATAATCAGGGAAAACGGCTTTTTCATTTTATAGTTCCTTTCTTCAAGTGCAATATATGGAAGCCAGTCAACCGGACCGGTACCAATGGATGATATTACAGAACACTGTCGATCAAACGTTGCGTGTAAGCATTCCTGGGATGTTGAATGACCTCGTTGGGGGTACCCTCCTCCACAATGCCGCCGTGATACATCACCAGCACCCGGTCACAGAACTGCTGCACAAGAGAGATGTCGTGGCAGATGAACAGGATGGACAGGCTGTTTCCCTGTTGGGAACGAAGCTCATTCAGCAGTTCCAATATTTCCTTCTGAACAGTCACATCCAGCGCGGAGGTGGCTTCATCACAGATGAGAATCCCCGGCTTCACAGCAAGAGCTCGGGCGATGGCCGCTCTCTGGCATTGTCCTCCGCTGACCTGATGGGGATAGCGATCCGCAAAGTCAGCAGAAAGCCCGCACTTCCCCAGAAGCCGCTCCACTTCCTTGCGTGTTTCCTTACGGGACATTCCGATATTCCGCAGACTCTCCCCAATGCCGTCGCCCAGAGTCCGGCGAGGGTCAAAGGAATCTGTGGGAGTCTGGAACACCATCTGCATTTTCCGGTAGACCTTACGAAGTTCCTTGCCTTTCAGATGGGTAATCTCCGCACCCTCCAGCAGAATCCTCCCTTCTGTGACATCCAGCAGCCTGGTGATCAAATTCACTGCAGTCGTCTTGCCGCTTCCGCTTTCACCGATAATACCTAAGCACTCACCAGGACTGAGTTCAAAGTCAATCCCGTTAACCGCAGTAAAATTCTCCTGCCCGCTGCGGGAGAAGATCTTTGTGAGATTTTCAACTTTTAAAATCGGTTCCATCTCATTTCCTCCGTAGTCTCGGCACTGCGGAAAGAAGCTGTCGGGTATACTCTGCCTGTGGGCTCCCAAGTACCTGACGGGTGTCGCCATACTCTACGGCTTCCCCGTTCTTCATCACCAGTATCTTATCTGCCATGGCCCTGATAACCCCTATGTTGTGGGTCACCAAAATCATGGCCGTACCGTAAGTCTTTCTCACCAGCAGCATCTCGTCCAATACCTGTTTTTGCACCGTCACATCCAACGCGGAAGTCGGCTCGTCCGCGAACAATATGCCGGGATTTAAGAGCATTGCCGCCGCAATGCCCACCCGCTGCTGCATTCCGCCGGACAGCTCAAAGGGGAAGCTCTCCAGCACCCGTTCTCCGTCTTCAAAGCCCAGCTTTCCCATCAGTTCCATGGCACGCCGGTGAAATTCTTGTTTTGAAATCTTTCCATGCTCGGTCATCGTCTCGTAGAGCTGTGCGCCGATGGTGCGAATCGGGCAGAAGGAGCTGCCCGCGCTCTGGAAGATCATGCCCAATTCCGGTCCGTTGAGTTTGCGAAGTTCTTTAGCGGGCAGATCAGGAAGATTTTTTCCCTTGTACCAGATGTCGCCCCGGGTCACCATTCCGGCATCGCCCAACAGACCCATGGCGGCTTTAATCAGGGTGGATTTTCCGCAGCCGCTTTCGCCTGCAATGCCAAGAATTTCACCGGGCTCCAGGGTGAAGCTCACATCCTTTACAGCCAGAAAGCCATTATAGGAGATACCTACATGGTCATATCGCAACAATTCTGCCATACCGTTACCTCCCCTTGGGATCTGCGTAGTCCCGGATTGTGTCGCCCAGCAGGTTGAAAATCATAACAGAAAGGAAGATCGCGATACCGGGAGAAAAGGTAATCCAGGGAGAGGTGGTCATCAGGCCCCGGGTGTCGCTCATCATGCTTCCCCACTCCGCAATGGGCGGTTTCGCACCCAGCCCTAAGAAACTCAGTGCCGCCAGCTCGATCATCATGGTGCCAATATCCAGCACGGACGTCACCAGAATCGGACCGATGATGTTGGGAAGGATGTGCTTGAAAATGATCTTGCCCGTGCTGCTGCCGGAGAGCTTTGCCGCCTTCATCCAGACTGTTTCCTTCCGGGCAAGGGTCTGGCTCCGGGCGATCCGGGCATATTTGGGCCAGGAAATCACCGCCAGAGCGATAATGGCATTTTGTAATCCACCTCCCAGCACACCCGCTACCGCCAGTGCGAACACCAGTCCGGGGAAAGCAAGAAACAGATCGGAAATCCGCATAAGCACCGTATCCAATGCTTTGCCGTACCAGCCGCAGACCACGCCCACAGCGGTTCCTAAAGCGGTGATGATCGCAACCAGCAAAAGGGTGGAAAAAATACTGGTTCGGCTGCCCACTATAACCCGGGACAGCATATCCCGTCCGTAGCGGTCCGTGCCCAGAAGATGCTCCGCACAGGGCGGCTGTTTGGCGATGCTCAAATTCTGCAAATAAGGGTCATAGGGAGCGAGATACTCCGAGAAAAGGGAGCAGACAATTAACAGCGCAGCGAGTGTGCCGAAGACGATAAGACGTATTTTTACGCTGCCTTTTTTGATTTTCTGCTTCCGTATGGTAACTTCACGCATCCGCACGCACCCCCAGTCGGATTCTCGGATCAAGGGCATGGTAAAGCAGGTCTGTGATCAGATTGACCAATACGTAGATGATTGCCATCCAGACCACATAAGCCTGAATCATGGGATAGTCACGCATGGTGATGGCATCCACCGCCAGCTTCCCCACGCCATCCCACATAAAAATACTCTCAATAATCGCCGTACCGCCCAGAAGACTTCCGATGGACAGAGCCAGCAGCGTGATGATGGTGAGCATGGAGGATTTCAGCACGCTTTTCCAGAGGATAACGGAACTGCGGACACCTCTCGCCTTTGCGCCGATGACGTAATCCTTGTTCAGTTCCTCCAGCACCGCAGCCCGCACCTGCCGCATGTACTTGGCAGACATGGCAATGGCAAGAGTCAGGGTAGGCAGCATGGCGCTCTGGATACTCAGTCCCTTGGAAATAACGGGAAGTATTCTCAGTTTGATGGAGAAAATCTGCATGAGAAGCAGCGCCACGAAGAAGTTGGGAAGGGAATTTCCCACGAAGCTGAAAAAACGCAGAACGTAGTCTGTCAGCTTATCATGGCGCACCGCCGTCAGAACCCCCAGCGGAATGGAAATGACCACCGTCATGGCTATAGACAGCGCGGTAAGGAGCAGCGTCGCCGGGAGCTTTGAAATAAACGTCTGAAATACATCCTTCCCGGATATATAGCTCACGCCCATATCGCCCCGCATCATACCGCCCACCCAGGCAAGGTACTGGACGAGAAAGGGCTTATCCAGACCAAGCTCCGCCCGCTTCGCGTCAATGATCTCCTGTGATACCGCACCCTTGTCGCCATAGAGCTCGGTAATAGCATCGCTGCCGGCCGCGCGCATCATAGCAAAAGACAGAAAAGTGATGCCAATTAGGACAGGTATCAATTGTAAGAATCTGCGTAAAACGTATTTCTTCAAATTGCAGCCCCCACTTTACAGCCCTCCACCAGGAACATAGGTGTGGAGGCATTGTTGATCCGTTCTTCTCTCGTCCAGACCTGCTTCCAGATTTCCGTATCGGCATTTGCCTGCATTCCCATCCCCCGAAGCACATCCAGATCCCACGCAGGGCGATGAATCCTGGAAAGCGGGGTCTGACGGGCGATGGCTTCCATGGCATCCACATCCGTTCCGGCAGTTTCGTCCCGGACATCTGAATCCTGAAGGTTCTTCCTGTCCAGTGCGTGTGCTGCCTGGTCATTCTCGTCCCAGAGGTAGCGGTACCAGTTAGCGTCAAAATTCAGGAGCAGCCCGCCGGGTTTCAGCACCCGCATCCAATGGGCATAGGCTTTCTCCGGGTTTGGCAGATTCCATGTGACGTTCCGGGTCACCAGCACATCAAAGGAAGCCGCCCGGAAGGACAGTTCCTCGGCATTCATCTGCCGGAAATCGATCTTCTCAGCCAACATCCCTGCGTTGCGCTTCGCTTCCTCCAGCATGGAGGCGGTATAGTCCACCGCTGTCACCTGATAGCCCAGCTCCGCCAGAATAATGGCGAAGAAACCCGGGCCGGTGCCTACATCCAGCACGCGGATCCGCTTCGGGTTGGTATTGGGAAACCGGGCGGCAATGCGCCGGGAGATCAGCCCTCGCCATACCGTTTTCTGGCTGGTTGCCAGCTCCTCCTGATTGACCCCGGAGTAACCGGAAGCCCTGTTTGTCCAGTAGTGGATATTTTCTTCTTCATAGGTTGCAAACTGTTTCATGGCAAAAGTGCCTCCGATTTCTTATTTCTGAGCTACAATTCCAAACATGGGGGCGGCAGTCAGATCCAGTTCTCCCAACAGACGCTGACCAACGTGTGTGTCCGTCTGACATTTAACAAAACCCGTTCTTCTCAAAAGCTGCGCATCCCACGCCGGTCGGGATTTCCCAATGTCCATCGAAAGCGTAATGTCGTCATTTTCCTTCTGTAAGACATCCGTCATACCCACATGACCATACGGGCTGTCCGGGGCAACCTTTCGGTTCTGAATGCTATGGCTGCGCACATGAGAAGCGTAGTCCGCATCAAAATTCAAAAGCACCCCGTCGGGTTTCAACACTCTAAACCACTCGGCATAGGCGCTGTCCGGATCAGGAAGCGTCCATGTAAGATTCCGGCTGATGACCACATCAAAAGAATCATTGGGATAATCCAAATTCTGAGCGTCCATTTCCCGGAAAGTGATATCGAGATTCCGCTGTTTTGCCAGAATCCGGGCTTCCTCCAGCATGGCAGGGGTAAGATCAATTCCCTCCACACGATGCCCCTGCTCCGCCAGAAGCACAGCGAAAAAACCAACGCCGGTGCCCACGTCCAGAATGTCCAGCTTTCTCCGCTCCGGCAGGAACCGTTCGATCTCATGGAGCCACCTTTGCCCCATTTCATTTCTTAGCTCGTTCTTACGCACGGTTCCAAAATCGTGGGAACGCTGTGTCCAGTATTTCTTCACACGTTCTTCTATTTTCACATCCATATTTCCATCCTTCCTCCGACAATTCACCATAAGAAATCATTGGCTTCCCCTTTTCTTGCCTGATGAATTAACGGCCGGTATTATTGGTGTAACAAAAATTTTCCTTTTACAGAAGCCCCCTCGGGGGATGAAATTTTTACGACAAAATTGGCCGCACCGGTTTCGTTTCCGGTGCGGCCAGAAATCCTCTGCCTGCTCAGGTAAAGCGAGATAAAACACGCTGCGCGAGTTTTATCTCGCTATCGCGACGCTCGCCACACACGAATACTTCGCATTCGGCTGCGGCTCACTGTTCGCGTAAATAAAAAGACGCCCTTTTTAGGACGCCTTTCATAAGATGAGGATAATAACACTGAGCATCTTCCCGGAAACCTTATAGCAGTGCATTGCCTGGGTTATGGAATTCAAGTTTGAAATCGCCTTGATGTAAAAAGAAAAAAAGAGAGGCGCCCATCACCGGCAGATGTGCCAGTAGTGAGCCCTCCTTTGTCTGTAATATTCTTAATCATCATTCGTCTTCCAGTCGTAGCAAAAGTGCTGCATTGACTACCGCAAATACAGATCCACAATTATGCCACAATGCTCCAGTAACAAATGTCAGTATACCAGCTGCAGACAGAACAACTGCCGTCAGGTTAATGAGCAGAAATATTTTTATTCTTCGCAGCAAGCACAAAAACGCCTGCCACCATTCCTCCGCCTACAACAGATCCGGCAGCATCGCTTCGTGATCAACCCATGCATGAACAGCGCCACCGGGATATTCGCCATCGACTTCAACTGCTGCCCCTGCCGGAATCACTTTATCTACAGAATCATCAAGGACTTCAAAGACAGTTCTTGTGGCCTCCCCATCCTCATCCAGAGCTTTAGACGGATATCTCTTCTCAAAATAATAAAGGATCTCCATCTGTCTGGCATCGAGGTAGTTTATCGCACTGTCTATAATACCTTCCGGAACACCGAAATACGCTTCTGCAACAGCGCCGGCCATTGCAGCAATTGTATCGCTGTCTCCACCGACTGAGATTGCATTCCTTATGGCATCTTCAAAATCTACTGCCTCAAAAAAGGCTTCAAGCGCTACCGGGACAGAGCCCTGGCATGAGACATCAAACTTATAAGATTTTCTGATCTGATCAAGCGAAAACCCAATTTCATAATAGTTTGAAGTAATATAATTTCTGATTTCTTCTTTGCTCTTACCGTTTCTTGCAAGATAAACCGCCACTGCTATAGCTTCAGCGCCTTTCATTCCTTCCGGATGATTATGACTTATCTCCGTAACCTTCGCAGATAGCAGTCTGGCCTCATCCAGATCTTTTGCAGCAAACCCACACGGCCCTACTCTCATAGCGGCGCCGTTCCCAAAGCTGTTATACGGCTGCGGATCTTCAGCCCAGAGCCACTTAATAAATGTGCCACCATAACCAGCGTTCTTATAAATTCTGCCCAACTCCTGCATGGCAGATATTGCCGTTTTTCCTAAAGAATCTACATCCTCCTCACAATCAAGAATGGCCTTTGCCACAGCAAGAGACATCACGCTGTCATCTGTCGGCCGGCATTTTTTATCGAACAGCTCAAACTCCTTCGATTTGTGATTTATTCTTTCATACCTTGAACCGGCAATATCGCCTATGATTGCTCCGATCATATCTTGATCACTCCTTAAAAACCAAGGTCATCAGTTGTTCTCTACTACGTAATCTATAAACCTTCTCATTTCTGAAAGCGGATGATATGGGAATAATCCATCGTACTTTTCATCAACGGCCCAGTTCATGAGAACCCCTTTGTCACGATTTGAATCATACGGATCCCTATCCCAGGTTTCCGCTTCAAGCTGCAACTCACTGCAAGTTTCAGAATCTGTTGTGAAGGGATCATGTAGCCACCACCTTATTTACATTTTTGCTTATAATTGTACAAATTATAAGCAAGAATGTAAATTCTATTTTCACTCGATCTCCACACCCCCTCTACTAATTGCGCCTATCTAATTACGCAACACTCATGATTGATAATCGTTACCTTTTTTAAGTAAAAGGAAACCTCTGAAGCTTATGCATTTCACCTCTTGTTTTTTGTCACTTACCTCAAATGTCAGGACAGAGCTTTCGATATATTGTATGATTACATCATCAAAGAGAAAGGAAAACGGAGCATGAAGATAAGTGTTGATATTTCTGCTGAATATAAAGAACCATATGCAGTGATCTACACTGACAAGGTGACACATCAGATACAGCGAATGCTTGATCTATTCAGCACAAACGAAACTCCCATAACTGCTCTGCAGAATGAAGAGGATATTATCGTTCTGCAGCCTAAGGAAATATACATGGTCAGAGTAGAGGATGGAGATACGATTATTTATGGTGAAAAACAAAAATATCGTTCACGGAAAAGGCTATATGAGATTGGTCAGCAGTTAGGAAAACAGTTCATGCAGATATCAAAATCCACACTGATCAATCTGTCTTATATGGACAGTATCGAGCCGGGCTTCAGCGGAACACTTTTGCTGAAGCTGAAGAACGGATGCAAGGATTACGTTTCGAGAACATATCTGCCGGAGTTCAAAAAATATCTTGGATTATAGGAGGCGAAAGCAATGAAAGAGACAATAAAAGATTTAGCAAAGAGCACGGTAATCAGTATTGGAATGGCAATGGCTATTTTCTGTCTGGGTGGAATTGTATTTGATGTAAGATACAAAGGGAATTTCAGCCTTGAGCATTACAGGTTTACAAAAATGGTTGTCGGTTGCGTTTTGGTTGGCCTTGGATTTGGAGTTCCGACCATTGTGTACAGGAAGGAAAATCTTCCAATGCCGATTAGAGTGTTGATACACATGGGTATTGGTTGCGTGATTTATACAATCGTTGCTTATGCAGTCGGATGGACAGGTGGGTCTGCAACCATCGGTCAGGGAATTATAATTTTGGCGATTCAGCTGGCTGTTGCGTTTCTTATCTGGTTCCTTTTCATGAGATATTATCGTGCAGAAGCAAAGAAGATGAATGATAAGATACAGGCAATGAAGTAAGAAGTAGTAAAACATAGTTTTTGAGAACATCGGTCAGAAATGATCGGTGTTTTCTTTTACCCAAAATCAGGAAGGAGGGAGATGGATGGCTGGACGGATCTAGGGTATCACCGTTGAGGTTGGCGGCGATACTACCAAACTACAGACAGCCCTTAAGGGCGTAAATACAAAGATCAGAAATTATTGAGGATCGAGTTTTATCTCGCTATCGCGACGCTCGCCGCACACGAATACTTCGCATTCGGCTGCGGCTCGCTGTTCGCGTAAATAAAGAAGGCAGGTACTCCGACAAAAGTACCTGCCTTCTTTTATAGTCAAACTGGCGTATTAAATTCGATATATCACCAGATCCGCATAACATGCTGCATGCCAAGGCTGACAAGCGTAATTCCCGCCCAGCAGGCCGCGCCGATGACGATCGGCTTCCCGCCGGTCCGGATCAGTTTCACGATGTCGCTGTTCAAACCGATCGCAGCCATCGCCATGACGATGAAAAACTTCGACAGGTTCTTGAGTGGTACGAACACCTCCGTGCTGACGCCTGCCTGTACACAGACCGTCGTGATCACCGAAGCCAAAACAAAATACAGGATAAACACGGGAAACGCCCTGCGCAGGCTGAAAGCTTCACTATTCGGGGCAGTGCTGTTTTTCTCCGACTGTTTTGCACGAACGATCGAAAGAACCAGCGTAATCGGGATGATGGCCAGAGTACGTGTCAGCTTAACTGTGACCGCTTTATCCAGCGTCTGGTTCCCGAGGCCCCACATGCTGTCCCAAGTGGATGCCGCTGCGGTCACCGAGGAAGTATCATTAACGGCCGTCCCGGCAAAGATTCCGAAGGCGTCTCCGCTGGTAGTATCAAAGCCGATGGCACGCCCCAGGATCGGGAAGAAAACCGCCGCAAGGACGTTGAAAAAGAAGATTACAGAGATTGCCTGCGCCACCTCATCGTCATCCGCACCAATGACCGGGGCGGTCGCTGCAATCGCAGAACCTCCGCAAATCGAGGAACCCACACCTACCAGTGTGGAGATGTTCCCCGGGACATGCATCAGCTGGTGCAGCAGCCATGCGATGATCAGCGAAGTGCTGATTGTACAAATGATGATCGGCAGGGACTGCTTTCCGGTTTCGGCGATCACCCCGAGGTCCATCCCGAATCCAAGCAGAACCACGGCTGTCTGCAGGATATATTTAGAAGTCCATCGGATCCCGCCTTCCGCAGGTCCTTTGTTTTTCCAGAACACAGTTACGGCCATTCCCGCCAGAATACCGATGACGGCTCCGCCGACAACCGGGAAGCGCTGTCCGATGATCCATGACGGAATGGCAATTGCAAGACACAGAAGAATTCCCGCGCCGTTTTTTCTTATAAATGACATGATAGATATGTCCTCCCTCTGTTTAATTTCATTGACAGGGATCATCATAGAATGGTAAATTCAAAATGTAAAATTATTTATTTCTTGTTTACGATATTATTTTTTTATTGATAAGTGTGTCTTATGCTGGACTTTCGAATCAATACGTTTCTGTGCGTCTGCCAGACCATGAATTACACCAAAGCCGCTGCGCAGCTGAACATTACGCAGCCGGCGGTATCTTCCCATATCCATTATCTGGAGGATTATTACGGCACATCGCTTTTTCTATACCGGAATAAAAAACTGTATCTGACCCGGCAGGGGGAAATTCTTAAGGAACGCCTGCAGACCATGCAGAATGACGAGGTACAGCTCAAACAGGAACTTCGTCCGGAGGACACCGGGATAAAATGTCTGTCCTTCGGCGTTACCATGACTGTCGGTGAATATGCGGTTGTAAATCCGCTGGCCGGGTTTCTGAAACGGCATCCGGATATGAATATACACCTGAAATTTGGAAATACCGAGCAGTTGATCCATCTGCTCGAAGATGGCAAGATCCACCTTGCACTTGTAGAAGGATATTATCCCGGGGATCAGTATGAGAATCTGACTTACAACACAGAGGATTACATCGCGGTATGTGCAGCCGAGCATGTTTTCAGGAATGGGACGCCGGCCTCTCTGAGAGATCTTCAGGGGGAGAGGCTACTGATCCGGGAAAAGGGTTCCGGTACCAGAGAAATCATGGAGCGCAGCCTGTCCGCCCGGGGCATCCGGCTGCATGACTTCTCTCATTTCATCGAAGTGGAAAATATGCATACGATCACAGCCCTGCTGAAAGAGGACTGCGGGATTTCATTCCTGTATAAAATTGCCGTTAAGGAAGAGCTCCAAAACGGCAGGCTGCGCGAAATAAAGCTTCGGGATTTTTCCATGCAGCATGACCTCGACTTTATCTGGGAAAAAGGCAGTATCTATGCCGGTCAATACCGGAGGATCTGTGAGGAGCTGATCAAGGAAAAATGATGCGAACCATCACACTGAAAGAGCAGCGGCAGCGTGTGAACCTGTCACGAAAGTTGCACATGTCTCGTACAAGAAGAAACTTTAGTGCCAAGTTCAAATCTGCTCTCGTCCTTGAGGTTCTGAAGGGGGAAAGGAACCTATTCCGTGCTGATGGTTATCGTAACATCTCCTTTGTGTCAAATTGAATGTGGTTTTCCATCATCTTCGCTGACAAATTCAAGGCACCGTTTATCTGTTTGTCTTTCTGTTTTAATATCTCACGGCGGTTTTCAATACACTCAGCGAGGGACATTTTGCCATCTTGAACACTCTTAATGTCGTCACAGGTAAGGCCCGCTTTCCTTAGTACAACAATGCGCTTAAGATTTTCAACGTCATTCTCTGTATATCCTTTTCTACCCTCTTCGGGCCAGAATATCTTTTTCTTCTTAAAATATTTTAAGTTTTCATATGAAATACCGCAGTTTTCGCACAGCTCTTTTGCCTGTATCATAGTCAGCACCTCCTTTCGATCACACTATATCAAAAGGGGACAATCTCCCTGTCAAGTATTGGTTCGAAATTTTATCATTTTCGATAGATTACTTTCTCAGATCATAATACCCTTCTGCCCGGTATTTGCCATAGTATTCCAGGATCTGCTTACCGATAGCTTCAGGCTCGAAGTTGTTTGCCTGACACAAAAACCGTATGAAGTCTGGCGTAATGATCCGACTGTGATCTTTATCGTAAAGATACTGTTGGTATTCCTCGTATTGTTTATTCGAAATGCTGTGCATGTGATTTCTCCCTTATATAAAATTAGACTGCCAAAGCAGCCGAGCGTAAAAACGAAACCCCTAAGTGTGAAACGAAACCCCTACGCACAGGCTTCATTAAATTGTATTAAATACGCAGTCTTATTTTCACAGATTACTTCATCCGGTTCCGGTTCCATCAGATCGACCATCATACGGATGATGTGTCTTGGAGTGCGGAACTGTCCGTTCACGCCGGCCGTGGAAAGCTTAGAGAGAAGGTATTCGTATACATCCCCACGGATATCTGAAGATTTTACCTGTGCCATTTGAGCATAAAGGGTATCCATGGAAGTGACGATTTTATCCAGCATCAGGGGCGTCGGAATTTTGAAGATCGCATCTCCCATATATTTTGCATAGGCACTGTCCTTATCTCCATGCAGATTTTTAATAAACGGAAATACCCATTCCTGAACCACGCTATACATTTTAGCCGCTGGGAAATCATGAAAGATACTCCATTTCAGCTGGTTTCCGGCGATTGTCCGATCGCCAATCTGGACTTCATCTGCAAAGATACTTTGATAAGGAAGGCCCAGCATAGCTGCTTCCTTTGCCCGGAGATTATCCGAGTCATCCAGGTCATGAATGAACATCATATAAGTCATCTGTTCAATGACATCCAGCGGATTTGTAAGGCCACCGGTCCAGAAGATCTCCCAAATGCTGTCGATCTTGTTTTTCAGTTCACCTGTAATCATTACTGTTCATCCTCCTGATCCCAGTTCCATCTGTATTTGATATAGCGGCCTGCGCCGAGTTTGATGATCTTGCCCTGTTTAGTCAGTTCAGTAAGTGTCCTCTGGACAGTTGTCTGGCTGACATCCGGCACCTGCTCCACCAGCTGTGCCTTTGTGATTGTCCCGATATGATTTTTTATCTCCTGGGCAATCCGCTCCGGCTTAGACATCTTTACGGACGTGATCAGCTTGGTTCGTTCAAAGAATTCACGATAGGACGCAACTACAACACCCAGAAGATATTTCACAAATGGGGCATAGTCGTTGATCTCTTCGTGCCATCCAGTGGAGCTCGCCTGAAGATCCTCGTAATAGGAGTCCTTTGTCCGTTCAATCAGCTTTTCAATACTGATATACTTACCGACATAATAGCCTCCCTGATAGAGGAGCAAAAGCGTCAGGAGTCGGCTCATCCTTCCATTACCATCACGGAAAGGATGAATACACAGAAAATCAAGAATGAACATCGGCATGATCAGAAGCGGATCCACGGCTGGCTCTTTCAGAACCTGATTATAAGCAGCACAGAGCTGATCCACGGCTTCCGGTGTCTCCCAGGCGGAAACCGGTTGGAATCTGGTTTTTGCATTTCCGTTTTCCTCCACCTCTTCAATCGTATTATCTACATTTTTGAAGACTCCACCGGTTCCGGCACCCTGAAACTTATAAAGATCTCTGTGGAGCTGAAGGAGCAGAGTTGCACGAATCGGAATGAAATCGTAATTCTCATGAATAGTATTCAGAACATCCCTGTAACCGGCTATTTCCTGCTCATTTCGATTTCGGGGCATCGTCTTGTCGAGAACGATCTTTTTCAGCCTTTCGTCTGAGGTATAAATACCTTCGATTTTATTGGAGCTTTCTGTACTTTGGATTCTGGCGATATCCACCAGATCTGTCAGTACATCCGCATAACGTTCGGCAATCAGACGTTGCTCTCCTTTATATTCATGAATTGAGGTGAGCAGCGAAATAATTTCCGGCGTCAGCAACTTTTTCCATTTTTCTCTATAGTCATAATTTCTCATGCATGCTTCTCCATACGCAGCATCTGCTTCGTCATTTCAAAGATATTGACTCAACTATAATGTACCGTCACTCTGCATCATTGTCAAGTCGTCTCTTCGTCATTTTGATCTAAATGACGAAGATAAAAATTGAAATGAATACTTTGCAGCTGCGTTTTGATTATCAGTTTCAGCCATTTACAGTGTAACACCCCAACTTGCTGCCCTCGAACAACATAAATCAGGCTCTTAATTTCTTTGATTTCCGTTATAGCAGGAATAATATCCGTTGTCTGCTCCTGTTCACTCTTTGCCATTTTCTCTCCTCCCCTTCCCTTGGCATAAAAAATGACCGACGCCTTTCTTGTTGAAAAGCAATCGGTCTAAAGTAATTGGCATATCTGTCCCCCCGTTTTTGGGCTGGAATAACCCGACCCAAAATGGCTGAAATCACCCGGCGCTAACATAATCAATGTTTAATGCTCTACATCTACGATCATTTTGCTGTGTGGAGGGAGCTCTAGAGAAGGTCAAAGATGCTCATCTGTCTGTCAATCCAGGACGCCTGTTTGGCAGTGTGTACAATATCATGCTCTGTGAGATGTCCGATTAACAGCGGAGACGAAGGATCATGCTGACTCATATTATGGAGAACAACGGATTGGTCGTAGTTGGCATAGCAATAAAGGCAGCCGTGTCCGCAGGTGTTGTACTCGCCAATATCAGCGCCAAGGAGACAGGAACACCCCTGCCGTGCAGGGGAATGGGTTGGCACGAGAAGTCTCTTTCCTATGGCATTTTCAATGACCTTCTTAGAAAAACACCCTTCTGCATCCACATGGCTTCTGACAAGGGATCTGTCTTCCAGACACAGGTGAATCTGCATACCCAGCCTTTCGGCGGTCATATTGAAAGAATCGATCAGCTCATTCTGTACGGACAGCGGAACTGCCGATGCCTCTGGAAAATTGCGCTTTGTCTTTTCATACAGATCAAGGAAGCTCACTACACACTGATCGGTATAGGGCTTTAATTTCCCAGCCATCTCAGCGAATGTCCGTTTGTGGAAATCAACCGTATATTTTCCGAAAATAAAGACCGGATCGTACCTCCAGATGACACTCCTTCGGCCGGCGTAACGGGAAAGAGCTGCAAAGGCCTTCATAACCTTCTTCTTTTCCGGAACATGCGGCTCTATCTCCGTCCCGTAAGGAGTGATGGTCACCATGAAGAAAGTGCGGAATGCGTCCAGTTCATGGATCCTGTTCAGCATAGGAATTGGATTTTTTGTGCAAAAAGAGATGACATCCACAACTGACGGGTCCAACCTGTATTTTGTCACGGAGACCGGATTGTATGGGTTCCTGACAAGGGCATATCTCTCGCGAATGCGGTTATAGAACCAGTCCGAAAAGAAGGCTGGAATATCCGTTCGGCTTCCTGTGTTGATAATCATTGCATACCTCTGAAATCCACTGTGCACATACCATTTCAATTCTGCACAACTTATCTGCAATCTGCTGATTTTCGAGACAACTGAACGGATAAAGGCATCAGAAATCATATTCCCGCACTTGCGCATTGCGGATACCGAATGAAGCGAACTCCTCGTTCGTCATGTCATGAAAATATGACTCGATAATTCTGGAAATGCCGTTGTGTGCAACGAGCAGATATGTCTTCTCCGGATCCCTTTTCAGATCATCGATCAGATTGTAGATGCGCTGTGCCATTCGCATCATGGATTCGCCGCCGTCAAAGCTGTCACAGAAGTTCTGCTTTGCTCTGGCAAACTCTTTTCCGTCTCGGGCGGTTCCCTCCCATTTGCCGAAATTCTGTTCAATGAGCCTTTGCTCGATCCGCATCGACACACCGGTCATCACAGAAATTTCCTTTGCCGTGTCATAGGCACGGCTGAGCGGTGATGTCAGGATTTCATCGATGGTGATTTCTCCGGCATCCATCTTCAGCTTCAGGATTCTTCCTGTCTCTCTGGCCTGCTCATGCCCCAGCTCTGTCAGGGGACTGTCTGTTGCGCCGCAGATCTTATTTTCAACGTTCCATACTGTCTGGCCGTGCCGGACGAAATAAAATTTACCCATAGTTGTGTTTAAGGCTCCCTTGATAAAATAATATTGAGAATAATCCTTGAATGCATGATCAATCTTGAAGAGCCGGATATACTGCATTCAGCAAAGAATCAGAATATGTAATCGAGAATGAACATTTAAAATTCTTAAATCAGAAGAGGTCCAGCGTGTTATCCAGATAGAGTTCTTCCCGCACAGCGATCTGGTATTCCGGTTTTGTCATGTAATAAAGAATGAATTCCAAGAGAAGAGCACTGCCAAGTCCGCGTCCCTCGATCTTGAAATTGGAAAAGCCCATTGGAAGGTAAATTTGTTGGATGCCCTCTATGCTGATGAAGGCAGGATTTTTCATTGCCGCAAAGAACCGGTAGCCTTTTTCTGCCTCCGGTGCATTGCAGTGAAAGGCAGAATAGTCCTCTCCTGGATGGGCATCTTCTCCAAGATTCCTAAAGCTTACGGCTTCGTAACAGCGCTTTCTGTCTTTGCATCCAATCCAGCAGCACTCATTGCAGAGGAATTCAACCTTATTCTTTTCGGTCTGTGACAGCGCTGCCAGTCTGGAAAATGCCTTATTGAGCCGAAAATCAGGAACGACATAAAGGAATTCCTTTCGATCCAATTCTTTTTTCAGCGCTTCAAATTCTGTCAGAACTTTTGTTGTAGAGGAGACATAATAAAAATCCGGATACTCCTTCGTCATATAGGAGAGGAGGAGATCCGAAGTAATGATGATGCCATTTCCAGGTTCGTGAAAGAGCCGGCTTAGCGCGTTGCATCTGTGATCGGACAAATGTTCCTCCCGGAGCAGTGCATTACTGAAAGTAAGTCGTGCAGAAATGCCATACTGCCTCGTCAGTGTCAGCACCTTCTGAGGATCCGTGCCGCTCTCTTCCACTCGACCGCCGGCCCAAAGACAGTCTGATGGCGCCCCGTATATGGATCCAATTTCACACCAGTTATAAAACCAATCTCTGTGATGGAGATACAGCGGCAGGAATTGACGATAGAATTCGTAAAACTCGAAGAGACCAGGCAGATGATAAAAAGCCGTCATACGTCTTCCTTCCTGAGCTGTACTGCTTTTGTTCTGTAAGATTCCGGCAGGGCATCCAAATCTGCCTGGACCATTTCTTTTGTCATCCTCATTGTTGATTCACCACATTGTGACCGGCGCGCTGGTGACTGCGCGCCGGTCACGGTGTCATTCGATCTCATCGAAGTAGGAGCTGTCCTTGTGACAGATCGGACAATCAGCCGGTGGATTGACGTCCTCGCAGATATAACCACAAATGCGGCACTTCCACTTCTTAACAGGATCGAAGTAGGAGCTGTCCATATGACAAATCGGACACTCAGCCGGCGGATTATCTCCTTCATAGATATAACCGCAGACACGACATTTCCATTTTCGTGTTGCAGATCCGGGCGTTGTCACTTCCTCATAATTATAATTGCCGGTGCGTTCTGACCTTGCATTTTTGCCTGTTTCTTCTCCGAAAAAGGCTGCTGCACCGTTTTTCGCTTCTGCTCCATCTACGTCAAATGTCAGTAGTGTCTTATATTTTCCGGCATCTTCACCGAGCAGCCCACTCCTGTCCGTGTAGGATGTATGGAGCATTTCTTCAGCGATCGGCGAGAGAGGCTTTCTGTAAAACTCTTCGTACAGCTGCTTCAGCTCTGGATTCTCATGACTCTTTCGCAGCTTCATCTGCGCATCCCGCTTGTAAAGACTTTCAATACGGGAATCCACCATAGTTCTGCGCTCTTCCACATCGGCTTTCGGCTGTCCTCCGCCGCCAATGCATCCTCCCGGACAGGTCATGACCTCAATAAAATCATAATGTTTTCCGGATTCCTTTGCCATGGAAAGGAATCTGCGGACATTCGATGTGCCATAGATCACGGCCAGCTGAAGGCGCAGTGTTCCGATTTCTACGGCCGCTTCACGGATTTCCTGCATGCCGCGGACGGGCTCGAGTGTGTACAGTTCCTTTGGAGCAGGTTCATGTGTGACAAATTCGTAGGCAGTGCGGACGGCAGCCTCCATGACGCCGCCTGTGTTGCCGAAGATTACGCCTGCGCCGGAGGCCTCTCCCATCAGCTTGTCGAATTTTGAATCCTCCAGCGTTGAAAAATCAATGTCAGCCTTTTTCGCCCAGTCTGCGAGCTCACGCGTTGTGATGACATGATCCATATCTCTGAGACCGGGAAGATCCAGATACCTGGCGGAAGCATTCATTTCTCCGCGGCGGATCTCGAATTTCTTAGCGGTACAGGGCGTCAGCGCCACATTTACAATTTTCTTTGGATCTATCCCCATTTTCTTTGCAAAATAGGTCTTGATCGTAGGGCCCTGCATCCCTATAGGGCTCTTTGCGGACGAAATATTCGGCAAAAGCTCGGGGTAATAGATCTCGGCAAACTTCACCCAGGCCGGACAGCAGGATGTGAACTGAGGAAGTGGCTTATTGTGCGTTGTAAGCCTCTCCACAAGTTCGCTGGCCTCCTCCACAATCGTCATATCTGCCGCGAAATTTGTGTCGAGCACATAATCTGCGCCCAGTTTCCGGAGGAGTGCAATCATCTTTCCTTCGACAAAGCTTCCTCTTTGCATTCCGAAAGCTTCGCCCAGGGAAACCCTGACGGATGGTGATGTACTGACGATAAGAACCTTATCCGGATCCTTTGCTGCGGCTATTACGGCGTCCATCTCCGGTGTCTCTGTTATCGAGCTGACCGGACAGACATTCGCGCACTGGCCGCAATGGATACAGACGGCAGTGTCGTTGGTCTTTGACAGGTCATAATAGCCGAGCACGCTGATATAATCCCGGCAGATGTCTCTGCACTGACCACACTTAATACAGAGATTTTCTATGCGGCGGATGGCAGGATTGTCTGCCTCAATTGGAACACGGATGCTTTCTGATAAATGTTTTCCCACTGCGCGCCTCCTTTTTTTATTGAAACTTACGCCTTTTCTTGTTCTGTCATCCTTCCGGGTCAGCTCATCAGAAAATGGCTGCAGGAAAGATCGATCCTGCAACCATTATACATCTGTCTGTGTTTCCCCGCCTTAAAAATTACACCGACCGAACTTTTTCAAATATCAGAGACCGATTTTTCCCCAGGCGGTAATTTTCAGGTGACTTGGTCACCAAACAAATCCTGCGGACATTCAAGAGCCGTTTCCCCAGAGGAAAAAATGCCGGCCTGGCAAATGTATATTTTTTTATCTGTTTTTTCAGTTTACCATGATACCGGAGACGACAAAAGACCCGGGAAGCATTTGCACAATCGCATCGGCCTCCCGGACAAATTGCGATTTATCTTTCTCTTCTATGTCTTTCGATCAGTAAAAGGATAAACATGCCTGACCATATAACCCATGCGATCAATGTTCCCTTTATAGGAAAAATGAAGTCAATAACAGCTCCAATGAAAAAGGGAATCGACCATAGCATCATATGCTTTCCGTAATCCTTACACATTTTCTTCTCATCATATTTTTTGCGTTCTTCAGCGGACTTCATATTATAGCCTGTTAAGAAGTTCGCTGCTTTCCCGTTTGATCTGTAAAACAAGAACCCAATCAAAAAGAAAATGGCAGCCATTACCAGGTCCAGGATTATGCATGATTCCTTTAACGACATATTCATTTACCCCCTGATTTTCTATTCACTTACACTGACTATGTATCATGTACCACGCTCGTGATCACGGTCTTGCAATCTCTCAAAACTTGAGGTCGCAATTTGCGGCCTCAAGCGACTGCGCCTGCAAGTCGAACATACCATAAAGCGCCCAGGAGGACAATGAATACTTCTCACTTTACCTTTTCTCAAAGAGAAGGATCTTCTGCTTTCAAGTCTTTTCCTGCTGTCTGCAATCGAGTAGGAGGCGGTGACTAACCGCCGTCCTCTCACAACACCGTACGTACCGTTCGGTATACGGCGCTTTCAATAGTTGACGTGCACAGACTGATAGGCCGTGGCTAA
>NZ_JBQHWP010000018.1:0-62684 GCF_052063915.1 Bilifractor sp. HCP3S3_D3 | reverse complement strand
GAGCCAGGATCAAACTCTCATAAAAAAGATTGATTCGTTCAGAATTAACACTTGGCTAATTCATCCCTTTTTACTGTTTTAAAGGATCGTAATCAATTCGTTATCTCCCTGTGAACAGTTCGATAACCCGTTGAATACTTTCGATCGTTCAAACAAAAATTTTATAAAACTTCATTTGAATTTTCGAGGATGTGTTTTACTGTTCAGTTGTCAATGTTCATTCGTTTTCTATAACCAAATCGATTGTGTTGAAAATCTTTCAGCTCAATTCATTTTGGTTGAATTGTTTTGTCGCATCGCTGCAACGATGTATACTATATCATCATTGCGAATGTATGTCAACAACTTTTTTCATTTTTTTTGCGTCTTCTCAATTACAAAAGTAAATTCCATCTCGTAGTGGAATTTAACCCTTCCAAAACCCTCCGCATTTAAGGATGGAATCCTGCTATTGCGTATTGTAAAACTATCATCCTCCGCAAGACGGCCGGGCGACGCAAATTAAGATTTTCACAGAATCGTCGCCCTTCACAAGACAGCCGGGCGACGCAAATCAAGAATCACCTATCATATTTTCATGCTTTTTTGAGTGCATTGAGGTACCCGATGGCTTCCCCGATATTGGATACTGGTATCAGATTGATCGGTGAGCTTTCCCGGACTCCCGACAGAGCGCGCATACAGGATTTTGGAAGAATGACGGTCCGAAATCCCAATTTCTGGGCTTCACGGACTCTTTGTTCAGCCATTGCCACGGAACGGATTTCTCCGGAGAGGCCGACTTCGCCGAAGACTACCGTGTCTGCGGGGATGGCAATATCTCTTGCGCTCGACGCGATCGCGAGAAGAATGCCCAGATCTACAGCAGGTTCTGTCATTTTCACTCCGCCGGTGATATTCACATAGGCATCGCTTTGTGACAGATTGATGTGTACTCTTTTTTCCAGGACGGCCATAAGGAGATTTACGCGATTATAATCCGTTCCGTTTGCAGTTCGTCTCGGAAATCCGAAATTACTGCGACACACCAGCGCCTGAATCTCAATCATGATGGGGCGGGTACCTTCCATCGAACAGGCGACGACAGAGCCGGATGCGTCAGTCGGTCTGCCGTCCAGCATGTACTGCGAAGGGTTCGCCACCTCTTTGAGCCCCTCTGCGCGCATCTCAAATACGCCGATTTCGTTTGTCGAGCCGAAACGGTTCTTTGCCGCGCGGAGGATCCGGTAGGACTGACTTCTGTCTCCCTCAAAATAGAGCACGGTGTCTACCATGTGCTCCAGGACTCTGGGTCCGGCGACATTTCCCTCCTTCGTCATATGACCGACAATGAAAATCGGAATCAGCATGGTCTTCGCAATGCGGAGCAGCACCCCGGTCGATTCCCTGACCTGAGAGACATTCCCGGGCGATGACTGAATGTCCTCGTTGTACATCGTCTGAATGGAGTCAATGACAACCATGTCCGGCTTCTCATGCTCAATGACTCCCTCGATATCGGTAAGGTTTGTTTCGCACAACAGTTTGAGATTGTCGCTGAAAGTGCCAATGCGCACGGATCTCAGTTTGATCTGCTGCAGGGACTCTTCTCCCGACACATAGAGCACCCGGACGCCCTTTGCGGTGAGATGCTGACACACTTGAAGAAGCAGGGTCGATTTTCCAATACCCGGGTCTCCGCCGATCAGAATCAGCGATCCTTTTACGATACCGCCGCCAAGTACACGGTCCATCTCACCAATGTCTGTCCGGGTCCTCTGCCCGGATGAGACATCAATCTCCGAAAGTGATTTCGGTTTCAAGCGCTCGCTATTTCCTGCAGATGACAGCCCGGTGCTTCTTGTACCGGATTTCTTTGTCGAAACGAGTTCTTCCACAAACGTATTCCACTGGTGGCAGGAGGGACACTGACCCATCCATTTTGCGGATTCATATCCGCAGTTCTGGCAGAAATAAGCGCTCTTTTTGTCTTTGCTCATGTAAAATCTCCTGAAAAAGGCTCCGGAATCCTCCGGAGCCTGGTTTTTGTTCATATCAATTCCGCTTAACTTCGAGTCGGTTCGGACTTTCACTCAATCTTTACGTCCAAACAGGTTCGGACTTCATTCAATCTTCGCATTCACGCCTGTTCGAACTCATTCAATCTTTACGTTCAAGCAGGTTCAGACCTTTACAATCTTCACGCTTACAGATTTTCCTTCGCTGAGTTCAACACTGAAGGAGAGCTTTCCACCCATATTCGTGGTCATGTGTCCCACATTCACATCGTCGAGAAGAACCTGATATTCTGTATTCTCAGCGGCGCCAACCGTGATTTCTGCGTCTTCCGGTCCTTCCACAGAGAAGGAGATCTCCTGATCTGTGATCTTGAGATTTCTTACCGCAGTGCCGGGAACCGATTCATATACAAAGGTTTCGTTGCATTCCAGTTTTGTGATTTCCCGGTAGGTTTTTACTTTGTACAGATTGCCCTTGAATTCAAAATCTCCCAGCTTTTTCTTTGCGTCCAGCTCATAATTGCCAAAGCTCAGTGTTCCGTCATTTTCTGCGCGAAGCAGTTCCTTAACGACAGCCATTTTTTTGTACTCCTTCTGCTATAGAATATTCGTGTATCTGACTGACAGATACTTTCGGCGGTCCGCCTCCCCTTCTAACGCGGATGACGTGCCCGCCATTTAATCTTTGCAAATATTATACGATATTCGTGTTTTTTTCTCAACAGGCAGGATTGTGAAATTGTGATATACCGGCAGTTCGCTGTCCTTCGGCAATCATTTTTTCTGTGTCCGGAAGATAATCTTGTCATCCCGGCAGCTCACCGAGACGTGGTCTCCGCTCCGGATCGAGCCTTTTAGAATCTCCTCCGCAAGTGGATCCTCGATCCTGGTCTGGATGGCGCGTCTGAGCGGTCTTGCTCCGTATTTGCTGTTATAGCTTTTCTCAATGAGGCTATCCTTTGCCGACGCGGTGACAGTCAGACGAATGTTCATCTGATCGCTGCAGCGCCGGATCAGATCTCCGAGGAGAATATCGACGATCCGATGCATCTCCTTCTTGCCGAGGGAGTGGAACACCAGAATCTCATCGATACGGTTCAGAAACTCCGGACGGAACATCTGACGGATCTCATCCATGACCTGATCCTTCATATCGCTGTAATTCCGTTCTTCATTGTCCTCTGATAAAAATCCAAGATGCTTCGGCTGCACTATCCGGTTTGCGCCGGCATTCGAGGTCATGATGATGATGGTCTCCTTGAAGCTCACATTTCTTCCCTGCGCGTCGGTGATGTGTCCGTCGTCCAGCACCTGAAGAAGAATGTTGAAGACATCCGGATGTGCTTTTTCGATCTCATCGAAGAGGATGACACTGTACGGGTGACGGCGCACTTTTTCTGAGAGCTGTCCGCCTTCATCGTACCCGACATAACCGGGCGGTGACCCGATCAGCTTGGATACGCTGTGCTTCTCCATGTACTCAGACATATCCACACGGATCATGGCGTCCTCACTTCCGAAGATTGCTTCCGCCAATGCCTTGGACAGCTCCGTCTTGCCGACACCGGTCGGACCCAGGAACAGGAACGAGCCGATCGGGCGATTCGGATCCTTCAGGCCGACCCTGCCTCTCCGGATTGCCCGCGAAACGGCAGACACTGCCTCATCCTGTCCGATGACACGCTTGTGCAGAATACTTTCGAGTCTCGCCAGCTTTCTGGATTCCGATTCCGCGATTTTCGAAACCGGAATCCTGGTCCACATGGATACTGTTTTTGCGACGTCCTCTGCGGTAACCTGTTTTCTTCTGCCGGACCCCTTCTTCTCACTTTTTTCCAGACAGCTCTCCAGTGTATTCTGCAGTTTCTGAACCCGGGAGGCGCTTGCGAAATCGTTTTTCCGGATAAAATCTTCCTTGATGCGACGCATCTCAAGGATGCGGTCTTCCACAGACGCCCGGTCTGCGGCGGTCCGGGTAAGCTTTTGTACGCTCTGCTCGAGTTCGTCTACAGACTCTGACCCGACCCCGGCTTCGTCTGACGCAGTCCCCGGTTCATTCGCGGAGTCTGTTCTGCCATCGGCAGCTTCTGCCGCGCGTCTGAAGTCTCCCAGCTGGACGCTCGCGGACGCCTCATCGATAAGATCGATCGCCTTGTCCGGCTGGAAGCGGTCGTTAATATAACGGGTGCTGAGGCGCACGGCCGCGTCCAGTGCCTCGTCCTGTATCCTTACGCCGTGGTGTGCTTCATAGAGCGGGCGGATTTCCCGAAGGATCTGAAGGGTTTGCTCCGAAGTGGGTTCCTCAACGGTGACCGGCTGAAATCTTCGTTCCAGCGCGGCATCCTTTTCAATGCGCTTACGGTATTCCTCCGTAGTAGTCGCGCCGATCAGCTGAATCTCACCCCTTGCCAGGGACGGCTTCAGAATGTTTGACGCATCCAGAGCTCCTTCTGCTCCTCCCGCGCCAATAATCGTATGGATTTCATCGATGAAGAGCAGAATGTTACGGTCTGCGGTTACTTCTCCGATCACCTTCTTGATGCGTTCCTCAAATTCACCTCTGTACTTGGAACCCGCAACCATGGAAGAAAGGTCCAGTGTGACCAGGCGTTTTTCCGCCATAGCGTCCGGGACATTTCCCTCAGCGATTCTCTGAGCAAGGCCTTCAACAATTGCAGTCTTTCCCACACCCGGTTCACCGATCAGGCACGGGTTGTTCTTTTTCCGGCGGCTGAGGATCTCGATGACACGGGTGATTTCCCGCTCTCTACCGATCACAGGATCAAGGATGTGCTCCCGTGCCATTGCCGTGAGATCTCTGCTGTAACGATCCAGTGTCGGTGTTTTGCCGCTCTGCTCACCGGATTCCGAACGGATATCGTCGACTTCGCTCTGCATCTGTTCCTCCGTCAGTCCGGCGGTTTTCATCAGAGCCAGATAGAGCTTCTGCATATTCACGATTTCCGTGGAATGAAGCAGCTTGTAGGCGACAGAGTCGGAATCCCGGAGGATCGCCATCATGATGTGAGTGGTTCCTGCCAGCCGATGGCCCTCTCTGCCGGCAATCCGGACTGCCTCATCGAGTATCTTCTGTGCTTTTACCGTGAATTCCGGCTTGTAGCACACCGGAGAGTCCTCCGCCGGTACAATCATGGAGCTGATGAATTTGTTCAGAATTTCTTCCGTCACTCCAAAGCTTTTGAGCACAGCTGCCGCGGTGCTGTTCTTTGTCCTGACAAGCCCGAAAAGGATATGTTCGGTTCCAATGTAGGACTGGCTGTTGTCCGTTGCCATTTTTTTCGCAAGGGATAGAGCTGTGCGCGCATTCGATGTAAACTGATTGTTCATATTGTTATCTCTTTTTCACTTCTTTTCTCATCAGGTTTTCCGAACTTGATTTGAAAAAAGCCCGGGGATGCTTGTTCCCGGGCTGATCATTTCGGATTATTTGTTTCTGCCGTGACAGTATTTGTATTTCTTGCCGCTTCCGCAGGGGCAGGGATCGTTGCGGCCGATTTTCTTCGGCTTCACAATAGTGCCGGACTTCTTCTGTTCGAGATAGAGAGCTTTCTTCTTTTCCGCGGAAAAAATCAGGTCCCACTCCGGCAGGTTGTATAACCAGTCTGCCTTTGCGTCAACCATGTTCTTGTAGAGCTTTTCCTTGTCGAAGCCAAGGTTTACCTCGGTGTCCTCTGTCATGGTTTCAATCGGATTCGGCACCTTCAGGGAATCGTTGATCCCGTCCAGAAATCCGGTCATCGTCATAACGTCGATCTTGTATCTATCCGCAAGCTCCTTGACCGTACCCTTTACTACCTCATTCGGGTTCGTCAGAAGCTTCTCATATATTCCCTTCTCAACAAGGAAATAATCCTGCCAGAACTTCTGAAGTTCATTCTTATTTGTCTCTTTATTGTAGGCAATTGCCTGCCAATCCTGTAATAAGGCCATTTCAAAATACCATCCTTCTGTTTTCTAAATGCCGCGCGGCTGTCTTCGGATCCGCCCCAAACGATAGGATGCCGCAAGCATTCTAAAACAGTATAGATGAATCCGCATAGAATTTCAAGTCTGGAAACTTCTCGTTCTCATTTCTGCTTTGTCTGTGGACTTTTTTCTTCCTCTTCGGAAGCATCCCCGGTGTTTTCCATCCGTTCCGGCAGCAGCGTCACAAGGGTATTCTCGATCCTGTGATCCTGAATACGGTACACGCGGATATGCATGGCGTCCGTATCCAGCTCGAAATGGCTTCCGTCCTCGGGGACGTAACCGAGGCGGCCCAGAATATAGCCTCCGAAGGTGTCGTAGTCCTCGTCTGGAAGATTTCTGCCAAGGGCCTGATTCACCTCATCGAGGGATGCGCCGCCCTGGATTCGCCAGGTTGTCGGAGAAATCTTGATGATGTCGTCCGGTTCATCCGTCTCGTCGTCTTCCGTAAGATCCCCTACCAGAACCTCGAGCAGATCCTTCATGGTGATCACGCCGTCCATTCCGCCATATTCGTCCAAAACGATGGCGAAGTAATTGCCTGTGGTCTTCATGTGCTGAAACATAACATCCGCCTTGACCGAACCGGGTACGAAATAGGCAGGATCGACCGCGCGGGCCATAATTTCCTCCTGTGTTGCGCCGCGAAGGCGGAAATAATCCTTCGCATCCAGAACGCCAAGTACATTATCCGGAGTTTCCCGCACAACCGGGAACTGGTCGTGACGGCTCTCGTGAATGGTTTTCTCCCACTCCTCGAGCGGATCCTCCTCATACAGGCAGGCGACATCCTTCCTGTGTGTGCAGATCTCATCAACAGAGATGTCATCGAACTCGAAGACATTGCGGATCATCTCCTGCTCATCCGAATTGATGTTGCCGTGCATGGTTCCCCGGTCTACCATCATCTTGATTTCGTCCTCCGTCACATTCATTCTCAGACTCGCAGGATCGATCCCGTTGAGCCTGAGGATTCCGTTTGAGATGCCTGAGATGATTTCCGTTAACGGGAAAAAAATCACGCCGAAGAAGCGATACCATCCGGCCAGATCACACGCGGTCCTGGCCGTTTTTCTTCCGGCAAATGCCTTGGGAAGAATATTTGTCAGAATCATCAGAATGGCAGTGAACACAAGGACACAGATCACTGTGACGGCTGCCCGGGCAGCGCCATCGCCTACGCTTATTCCCAGTGCTCCGCAGAGCTTATCCAGGCAGACTGCGGTCAGCGCAGCTGAGCTCCCCACGATACAGAGCATATTCAGTGTGTGAATCGAAGTGAGAAATCTTCCGGAATTTCCCTTCAATTTCTGAAGATAGGGAACCGCCGTATTTTCTTCTTCCTTCAATTCATCAATCTGTGTGTCTGTCAACGCAAGTACGGCTGTCTCACAGGCGGTAAATACTGCCGAAAGCGCAATCATCAGGATCGTCAGGATAACGTACCATATCCAGGGACCACTGTCCATTCGTTATTTCCTCCAAATCAATCGTTCATAAGTTGTATAAAAAAGCATTGCCGTATGTCAAACGAGATAAAACACGCTGCGCGAGTTTTATCTCGCTATCGCGACGCTCGCCGCACACGAATACTTCGCATTCGGCTGCGGCTCACTGTTCGCGTAAACAAAGAGGCTTCCGAACCGGAAGCCTCTGATCCGAAATCACCCGATGAAATTTCAAACCTGAAACCATCTGATGAAATTTGAAAATTCCAAAGTGTATTATCTGAAGTAATTTACACCGGATTCAAAAAGCTTCATGTCTTTTTCACCGTAGATGTTGACGGATACCCCGTCTCCGCGGCGTTCCGCATGGCACATCTTGCCGTATACGCGTCCGTCCGGGCTGGTGATTCCCTCAATGTTGAAGTAGGAGCCGTTAATGTTCCAGTATTCATCATCGGTGAAGTTCCCATCGAGATCACAGTATCTGGTGGCAATCTGACCGTTCTCCTGAAGTCTGCGGATCCACTCGGAGTTCGCCGCGAATCTTCCTTCTCCGTGAGAAGCAGGCATCGTGTAAATGCCTCCCAGCTCTGTTCCGGCAAGCCATGGGGATTTATTGGACACAACCTTGACATATGCCATCTTGGAAATATGCCGATGAATGGTGTTGAAGGTCAGCGTCGGCGAGTCCTCCTTCTGACCGGTAATCTCGCCGTTCGGTACAAGACCGAGCTTGATCAGTGCCTGGAAGCCGTTGCAGATGCCCAGAGCAAGTCCATCTCTCTTCTGCAGGAGGTCATTTACCGCTTCCTTTATGCTTGCGTTCTGGAAAGCAGTCGCGAAGAACTTGGCAGATCCATCCGGCTCATCTCCGGCAGAGAAACCACCCGGGAACATGATGATCTGGGACTGTTCAATCGCCTTGCGGAACTCCTCCACAGAATCCACGATATCTGTTGCGCTCAGATTGCGGAATACCTTTGTGATGGTTCTGGCTCCGGCCGCCTCGAAGACTCTCGCGCTGTCGTACTCGCAGTTGGTTCCCGGGAATACAGGGATGAATACGGTTGGCTGCGCGAGCTTGTGGCCGCACACATAGATGCTGTCTGCTTTGAATAATCCCTTGTCCTCAACGCCGGTATCCTTTGCGGGAACGCCGGAAACGGTCTTGAACACGCCGCTCAATGTCCCGTTCCACGCGTTCAGAGCATCGTCCATGGAAATGGAGGTATTGCTGTAACGGAATACTCCGTCGCCATTTACCTCACCGATAACCGTGTAAGAAGAAGCAAGCTTACCGACCTGATCGGAAGGTACCTCAAGGATAAGGTCTCCGAGATACGGGCTGAAAAGGTCTCTCGCATCCACACTGTGATCAATGGTAACGCCGAGCTTATTACCGAACGCCATCTTGCTTACCGCGACAGCAATTCCGCTTCTCTCGACAACGTAGGCAGCCTTGACCCGTCCCGCCTCGGTGTCTTCATGTACCCTGCTGTACAGATCCATAACCTGATCATAGACCGGCAGCTCGTACTGATTCTTCGGAATGCGGATCCAGACCAGCTTGTCTCCCGGGGTCTTCAGTTCCGGTGTGATCACATCCTTCAGTTCCGCGACATCTACCGCGAAGGACACAAGCGTCGGCGGAACATCGATGTCATTGAAGGTACCGGACATGCTGTCCTTGCCGCCGATGGAAGCAAGACCGTACTCGATCTGCGCCTCATACGCGCCGAGAAGAGCCGCAAACGGCTGGCTCCATCTTTCCGGATCTTCTGTCATTCTGCGGAAGTATTCCTGGAAGGTGAAATGAATCTTGTGGAAATCACCGCCTGCCGCGACAATTTTCGCGATAGACTGTGTCACAGCGTAAACTGCTCCGTGATACGGGCTCCAGCTTGACACATAGGGATCGAAGCCATAGGCCATCATGGTGACGGTATTGGTCTTCAGATCCGGAACAGGAACCTTGGCGATCATGCTCTGCGTCTCGGTCAGCTGATATTTTCCTCCGTAAGGCATCAGAACGCTCGCGGCGCCGATCGAGGAATCGAACATCTCGACCAGACCCTTCTGAGAGCATGCATTCAGATCCTTGAGAGAATCCAGCCATTTTACCTTTACGTCGTCAATATCTCCGCTTCTCTTAAGAACGCTGTCTGCTTTATTCGGAATATCGACCTTTACATCGGTCTCCTGATGCGCGCCGTTGGTATCCAGGAAGGCGCGGGACAGATCCGTGATGGTCTTTCCTCTCCAGTTCATCACAAGGCGCGGCTCTTCCGTAACGACAGCGACCTTAACCGCCTCGAGATTCTCTTCGTGTGCGTACTTCAGGAACTGATCCGCATCCTTCGGAGATACTACCACTGCCATCCGCTCCTGGGATTCGGAGATTGCCAGCTCTGTGCCGTCAAGACCCGCATACTTCTTCGGAACCTTATCCAGGTCGATCCGGAGTCCGGGAGCAAGTTCACCGATGGCAACGGAAACACCGCCTGCGCCAAAGTCGTTGCACTTCTTGATGATGTGACTGACCTCCGGGCGGCGGAACATTCTCTGCAGCTTCCGCTCTGTCGGCGCATTACCTTTCTGGACCTCTGCACCGCAGGTCTCAAGGGACTGTGTGGTATGAATCTTGGAGGATCCCGTCGCTCCGCCGATTCCGTCACGGCCGGTTCTGCCTCCGAGCAGAATGATGATGTCGCCCGGGTCCGAATTCAGCCTCTGCACCGCTCTTCTCGGAGCCGCGCCCATCACCGCGCCGATCTCCATACGCTTCGCCACGTAATTCGGGTGGTAGATTTCCTTGACATAGCCGGTTGCAAGACCAATCTGGTTTCCGTAGGAGCTGTAGCCGTGCGCAGCCTGTCTCGTCAGCGTCTTCTGCGGAAGTTTGCCCTTCATGGTTTCAGAAACCGGAACGGTCGGGTCCGCCGCTCCAGTGACACGCATCGCCTGATACACATAGGTTCTTCCGGAAAGCGGATCACGGATCGCGCCGCCCAGACAGGTCGCAGCGCCGCCGAAGGGTTCAATCTCTGTCGGATGGTTGTGCGTCTCATTCTTGAAATTGATGAGCCACTCCTCATACTTTCCGTCTACATCGACCGGAACGATGATGCTGCAGGCATTGATCTCATCAGATTCCTCCTGATCGGTCAGCTTTCCATCCGCCTTCAGCTTCTTTGCTGCAAGGCATGCCAGATCCATCAGGCAGATATATTTTCCGTTTCTTCCTTTATAAAGGACGTCAAAATCATGACGATACCGGTTGTAGCTGTCCTCAATCGGAGCCCTGTAATCACCGTCACCGAAGGCAATGTTCTTCAGCTCGGTCGAGAATGTGGTGTGACGGCAATGATCGGACCAGTAGGTATCCAGCACGCGAATCTCGGTAACGGTCGGGTTTCTCTTCTCATCGTTCGCGAAATAATCCTGAATGAATTTGAAATCCTTGAAGGTCATCGCCAGGTTGAGGGACTGATAGAGATCCTGCAGCGCGTTCTCGTCCATCTCGATAAATCCGTCAAATACCTTCACATCTGCCGGCTCTTCAAAGCTCATCACGAGGGTTTCCGGCTTCTCGGCGGCACTTTCACGGGAATCAACCGGATTGATGCAGTGTCCCTTGATCACCTCCATGTCCTTGTCGCTCACATCTCCGTCAATGACATAGGTGGTGGCAGTGCGGATAATCGGCTGCTCATCGCCCTTCAGGAACTGTACACATTGCACGGCGGAATCTGCTCTCTGGTCGAACTGGCCGGGAAGGTATTCCACGGAGAATACATGGGCGTTCTCCGCCTTCGGAAAATCCTCTTTGTACAGAGTATCAACCGGCGGCTCGGCAAATACGACATGGCATGCCTTCTCGAATACCTCGTCGCTGATGTTCTCGACATCATACCGGATAAGGATTCTGACATCGTTCACACCGGAAACGCCCATATAATGACGGATCTCGTGGCTTAATTCCTTCGCCTGACCGGCAAATTCCGGTTTTTTCTCAACATATACACGTCTTACCTGGCTCATTCTTGCTGTCCTTTCCTATTTCTGAAAGTATAGACTGTTACGGCATCTGTATGGAAGGTCTTCATAAAGCCGGATTTTCCCGTCCCTGAAGGCCGATCCGCATATTCAGATACAGAATAACACAGTTTTACCGACAAGTAAAATCAAAAACAGGCGATCTGCCGGCCAATTTTTTTCATAAAAAATTCATCTTCTTCTCACCAACACGTTAAAACTTAATAAAATTTTATTATTTCATCTTTACAGAACGGGTCTTTCGAAGCAAAATATAGCTTGTCAATCAGAGTCCTGATACGTGACATTGAAATACGTCACATTGAAAAATACAGATTTTGGAGTTGGAATATGGTAATACATGCAGTTCTGCTTGCACTCGGCATAGTGGTTGGATTGTTTCTGTTCTATCTTTGGGGTATTCATCCGAGAATCGATGGAAAGAGAAAACAGAAAACGCTGGATCTGGCAAGATGGGATTTTGCCCACCGCGGCCTGTGGGATATGACGCAGAACATCCCGGAGAATTCGCTCCCCGCATTTGCGCGGGCGGCTGACCAGGGATACGCGATTGAGCTTGACGTGCATCTGACGAAAGACAAGAAACTCGTCGTTTTTCACGATGACTCCCTGATGCGTGTCTGTCATGTCCGGGGAACCTGTGAACGGATGAATGCGGAGGATCTCATGAAGCTTTCTCTTTCCTTCACTGAGCATCACATGCCGCTTCTGGAAGATGTCCTGCGCCTGGTAAATGGAAGGGTCCCGCTTCTGATTGAGCTGAAACTTCCTTCGGTCAGCACGGAACTCTGCTGCTATGTGTATGATCTTCTCAAGGATTATCAGGGTCCCTGCCTGATTGAGTCTTTCAATCCTCTGGGCCTTAGAAAATACAAGCAGCTGGATCCTGACGCGATTGTCGGCCAGCTTTCCGGTAAATACACGGCAAAAGACAGGCTGAATCCGCTGATCGCCCTTCTTTCCTCTTCGCTTCTGGTTAATGCGCTCAGCAGACCTGACTTTGTCGCTTATAACTTCCGCACGTCTGATGCTTTTGGTTTTTATCTGAATCAGAACCTGTTCCGGATTCCTGTTTTTGCCTGGACGGTGAGAACTTCCGAGGAATTTCGGAAATGCAGACATGCCTATGACGGAATCATTTTTGAAAAATTCCTGCCGGCTGAAATTGCATGATGAAAATTGAGGGTAAAATCAATGATTGAAGAACCGGGATACCTCAATGCCCTGAATGATTAAGGAGGATTTTTTATGCTGACATCTGTAGCGGCGTTTTTCCGATCCAGAAAACAGTTCTGGATTCTTCCCGCCTATGCGGTCTTCTATTCTCTTGTATTTCGTTATCTGGAGAAAACCATCCGGAATCCGGGAAGCTATCATCTGATCTACTGCCCGCTCGACCGGTATATACCTTTTATTGAATATTTTGTTGTGTTCTACTTTTCCTGGTTTGTATTCATGTTTCTTGTGTTCGGATTTTTCACCGCAATCAACCGGGATGTAACGGAATATCACCGCTTCCTCCTCTATCTTTTCTCGGGAATGACTATTTTCCTGATCGTCTCGGCGATCTATCCGAACGGGCTGGATATCCGTCCCGCAGCGCTTCCGAATCACAACATCTTCAGCCGGATGGTCGCAAGGCTGTATCAGATGGATACACCCACCAATGTTTTCCCGAGTATCCACGTATACAATTCCCTCTCCGCTGCCCTGGCAGTCAATAACTGCAAGATGCTGAAGAATTACAAGGGCCTCCGGATCGGAACCTTTACGCTGGCTTTTCTGATCATTCTCTCCACAATGTTTCTGAAGCAGCATTCCGTATACGATGTCGCCGGGGGAATCTTCATGAGCATTATTCTGTATCGTCTGATTTACCAACCGGCAGAAGCTGCGGAACCGCAGGCAGAGGCTGACAGCTTTGCCACTTCCGGGAGGTAACCGGTCTCAGGCAGCCGGCATCAGCCCGGTTCCCTATCAGCCGGGTTTGAATCCTGTCTGGTATTAAATTCTATTCAGAATAAATTTTCTACAGGATCGGGTTCCATGAATTCTATAAATCCAGAAATGACAAAGGCGGATATCAGATATCCGCCTTTACTTTCTTTAATTTGGCGAAGGATGCAAACATCCTCTTGATGCCGAAGTTTTCAAAATCGACCGTCACCTCGTAGTCTCTCGGCCCGTCCTTGATCTCTTTCACTGTTCCGATTCCGAACTTCACATGTCTGACCGTGTCTCCGGTCTGATAATCCAGATGATCCGGCTTTGATACCCGGAATTCTTCCAGGCGGAACCGGCCCTTCGCGTTCTTTCCGCCCGGGCGGGATACGGACGGATTCCGGTATCCGGAGCTGCCATAACCGGAGCTGCCGTAGCCGGACGCACCGAACCGGTTTTTCTCTGCTCCGGATGAGCCGTATCCGCTTCCGGATACTCCGCCCGACGTGCCATATCTGTTCCCGGATACTGTACTGCCCGACGTGCCATATCCGCCTCCTGTCCGGTCATATCCGCTTTCCTGTCTGCCCATGCCCATGATATCATCAAAGGACAGCTTCGGAGGATTCAGGAAATTCCGGGTGTCTGTCGTCTCCCGCTCCAGCTCGATATATTCCCGCGGGATTTCCCTCACGAATCGCGATGCCTTCAGGAACTGCGGCTCGCCTCTCACCATCCGCATGCGGACCGCCGTCATCGTGAGATCCTTTCTGGCCCGTGTGATTCCTACATAGCACAGGCGGCGCTCCTCTTCCATTTCCTCCGTGTCATGTTCACTGATCGAAAGGTAGCTCGGGAAGGTATTTTCCTCCATTCCGGCCATGTAGACATTGTCAAATTCCAGCCCCTTCGCGCTGTGCAGCGTCATCAGGAGCACATAATCGCTGTCCTCCTCTACGCTGTCGATGTCTGCCACGAGTGAGACCTGCTGCAGAAAATCCGAGAGCGAGGGTGTCTCCGCTGAGTTCGTGTAATCCTCCGTCTTTGAAATCAATTCATTGATGTTCTCGATGCGGGCCTTAGCCTCATCGTCTCCCTGCGCCTCCAGCTCCGCGACATAACCCGTCTCCGAGATGATCAGCTCGAGGATTTCGCGGACAGTGTAGCCGTCCGCGTTCAGGCTCCGGTATTTTTCAATCAGATTTGTGAATCCGCGAATCTTTCCCGCGGCACGTGACATGCCCGGGATCCGGTCCACCTCCAGAAGAGCGTCGTAGAAGCCGATGTTCTTCTCCTGTGCGTACTGCTCCACCTTACCGATGGAGGTCTGCCCGATTCCCCGCTTCGGGATGTTGATGATCCGTTCGACGGCGAGGTCATCGCTGCCGTTATCTACCGTCTTCAGATAAGAAAGCAGATCCTTGATCTCCCTGCGGGCATAGAAATTGATGGCACCGACAATCTTGTACGGGATATTCCGGGCGATAAATTTTTCCTCGAAGATACGGGACATCGCGTTAGTCCGGTACAGGACCGCAAAATCATGATACGCCATTCCATCCCGGCTGCATTTGCTGCTGATGTCGCGGGCAATATACTCTGCCTCCTGATATCCGTCGTCAAACTCACGAAAATGGATCTTTGATCCCTCTGTGTTCTCGGTCCAGAGCTTTTTCTTCTTTCGGCCGACGTTGTGAGCGATTACTTCGTTCGCCGCATTCAGGATGTTCTGCGTAGACCGGTAGTTCTGCTCCAGTCGGATCACCTTCGCGCCGGGATATTCCTTTTCGAAGTTGAGAATATTGCGTATGTTTGCTCCCCGGAACTTATAGATGGACTGGTCATCATCGCCGACTACACAGAGGTTGCGGTACCGCGAGGCCAGAAGCTTCACAAAAAGGAACTGAACGGTATTGGTATCCTGGTACTCGTCGATCATGATGTACCGGAATTTTTCCTGATAATAGGACAGGACATCCGGCTCCCGGCGGAACAGTTCGACGGTCAGTACCAGAAGATCATCAAAATCCAGCGCGTTATTCTCCTTCAGCCGCTTCTGGTAGGCATAATAGCATCTCGCATACTGCTTTTCGACCCATCCGGACGCATTTTTCTCATATTCCTCCGGTCCGATCATCTCGTTTTTTGCCGAGGAAATCTGACGAAGAATCGCCTTCTCCTTATAGACCTTCGGATCCAGCTCCAGCAGGCGGATTACCTCCTTCATGACCTGTCTGCTGTCATCCGTGTCATAGATGGTGAAGTTATTCTCGTAGCCGATAAGATTGATGTATCTCCTCAAAATCCTGCAGCAGGTGGAATGAAAGGTGGAAATCCAGATGCTCTCGGATCCGGCCGTCACCAGCTGATCGACGCGCTCCCGCATCTCTCCCGCCGCCTTGTTCGTGAAGGTGATCGCCATGATATTCCACGGGCTCACCTGTCTCTGGGAAATGAGGTACGCGACCCGACAGGTCAGCGTCCGTGTTTTTCCGGAGCCTGCGCCCGCCAGAATCAGAAGCGGCCCTTCCGTCGTTGTGACCGCCTCCCGCTGCGGGGCGTTTAAACTGCTCAATATGTCATTCATGAATCAATTCCTGTCTTTATTTTTGCGAAATTCCTCATCTGCGTTTTACGCAAATTCCTTTCCGGTTGCCTCGAGAGCCGCGGCAATGACCTTATCCATGTCGTAATACTTGTACTGCCCCAGCCGGCCGCCGAAGATCACGCCGGTCTCCTTGTCCGCCAGTGTCCGGTACTTCTGATACAGACTGTTGTTCTCCTCATTGTTCACCGGGTAGTACGGCTCCATGCCTACCCTCCACTCGGAGGAGTATTCACGGGAGATGACGGTCTTCGGCTGTGTCCCGAATTCAAAATGCTTGTGCTCAATAATTCTGGTATAGGGCACATCCCGGTCCGTATAATTCACCACAGCGTTGCCCTGGTAGTTCTCCTCGTCCAGAACCTCTGTCTCAAAGCGGACACTCCGGTACTGAAGCGGTCCGTAGCAGTAATCAAAATATTCATCGATCATTCCGGTGAACACGGTCTTCGCCGCGATATCCGGGTTGCTCTTCCGGAACTCGAAATAATCAGTTCCGGTCATGACATCACTGCCCTCAAGCATCTTCTCGATGATCTGCGTATAGCCTCCCATGGGAATGCCCTGGAAACGGTCGTTGAAATAGTTGTTGTTGTAGGTGAAGCGGCACGGGAGCCGGCGGATGATGAAGGCGGGAAGCTCGGTGCAGGGACGTCCCCACTGCTTTTCCGTGTAGCCCTTCACCAGCTTCTCATAGACATCTGTTCCGACAAGAGAAAGCGCCTGCTCCTCCAGATTCTTCGGCTCAGTGATGTGCAGACTCGCGATCTGCTCCGCGATTTTATCCTTTGCCTCCTGCGGCGTGCGGATATTCCACATCCGGCTGAAGGTATTCATATTAAACGGAAGGTTGTAGAGCTCATCCTTATAGACAGCAATCGGGGAATTGATATAGTTGTTGAATTCGGCGAACTGACTGATATATTCCCAGATCTGCCTGTCCGAGGTGTGAAAAATATGCGCGCCGTATTTGTGAACGTTGATTCCCTCAATCTCTTCCGTGAAAATATTTCCGCCGATGTGATCTCTTTTGTCAATCGCCAGACAGTGGAATCCCCTCTTCGTCGCCTCATGGGCAAAAACAGCACCGAACAGACCTGTTCCGACAATCAGATAATCATATTTCATTTTCCTATCCCTCCTGCAATTACTAATATATTTTTGTAACGATTCCGCACGTACAGATCTTTCAGATCATCATGGCGCCCATCTGCGAATTCAGTCATCCGATTCAGCGCGTACAGATCATTCAGATCGTCATGGCGCCCATCGTTGACAGAATCGAGCTTACCAGAATGGCAAGAATCCCGATCGGACAGAGATACCGGATCAGTACATAAAAGAACTTTTTCAGATGGAAGGTCACATTGTTCTGCTCGACCTCCTCGATCAACGCCTGCGGCTTGATGATGTAACCCACAAAAATGCAGGTCAGGAGCGCGAGTACAGGCATCAGGATGCTGTTGCTCACAAAATCCAGAAGATCCAGAATCGACATACCAAAGATCTTAAAGGAAGAAAAAGCGCCGTATCCGAGAGAGCAGACGGTTCCGATGATCATGCAGTATACCGTCATGATGACTGTCGTCTTCGTTCGTCTCCATCCGGTGCGGTCCATGACATTCGAAACAACCGCTTCCAGAAGGGAGATCGATGAGGTAAGCGCCGCAAAAAGTGTGAGCGCAAAAAACATCAGACCGATAAATCTCCCACCCGGGAAGGCATCAAACACCTTCGGCAGTGTGATAAACATCAGGCCGGGTCCTGCGTTCAGCATGGATTCATCACCACCCGAGAAAATGTATACCGACGGAACAATGATCATGCCCGCGAGGATCGCCACAAAAGAATCGAAAAATTCAATCTGGAATACCGATGTCTCGAGATTGTCTTCCTTCTTCATATACGAGCCGTACGTCACCATGATGCCCATGGCGATGGACAGGGAGTAAAAGAGCTGTCCCAGAGCACCGAGAATCATTTTTCCACTGAGCCTGGATACGTCCGGCTTCAGGTAATAGCGAAGACCCGCCGCAGCGTCCGGCCTTGTGACCACATAGACCGCGATGATGACGATCAGGGCCAGCAGAACCGGCATCAGAATCACGCTTGCCTTTTCGATTCCCTTGTCAACACCGAGGAATACAACCACAGCAGTCAATCCCAGAAAAACCGCCATCCAGAGGATCGGCTGCGCGGTAGTACTGATGTAGCTGCTGAAAAATCCGTCGTTCGCGGCTTCCATGTTCTGACCGGTAAGAAATACAGCAAAATATTTCGTGACCCAGCCGCCAATCGTGCAGTAGTACGGCGTGATGATCATCGGGATAATCATGCCGAGGATTCCGCAGATGTTGCTTTTTTGTCCCAGCTTCCGGAAAGCTCCGATAGAGCTCTGTCTGGTTTTTCTTCCGATCGCGATTTCGGCCAGAAGAAGTGCAAAACCGAACGTCACTGCCAGAATCACATAGGTTAAAAGAAAAATGCCGCCGCCATATTTCGCGGCCAGATACGGAAATCTCCAGAGATTTCCGAGACCGACCGCGGATGACGCCGCCGCCAGCACGAAGCCGATTTTGCTTGAAAATGCCGAACGCTGTTTTGTGTCCATCTTTTATACCGCCTTCACTTAAGATGTAGTCTTAGACATCTGCCGCAGACCAGAATGAATCTTCATGAATCTTCGTCTGCCAAAACAGATGGGTAAAAGTATAGCACAAAACTTTATGCGGCGCTATCCGCATCGCAGTGGATTTCATTTTTCTTTATCACTACGCCGCGTAAAACCTCTGCCGAGCTTTCTCGTCTTGGGTCGTTTACCAATGCGATCGTTATTACACCTTCTTCACGATGGCTGTGATCAGCCTGCTGAACTGATCCGCCACCCGATCTGCCGTTTCCTGCACCTCCCTGTGCGAAAGCGGTTTATCGGATATTCCGGCAGCCATGTTGGTGATGCAGGAAATTCCGCATATTTCCATGCCCATATGCCTTGCCGCGACCGCCTCACAGGCAGTACTCATTCCCACGGCATCGCCGCCCCACGCTCTGCACAATCTTACCTCTGCAGGCGTCTCATATGCCGGCCCGGTGAACTGCACATAAACGCCCTCACGAAGCCCGATTCCCAGATTTTCTGCCTCCATCCGGATGATTTCCTGCATGCGTCGGCTGTAAATCTCACTCATATCGGGGAATCTCGGACCGAGCTGATCCGGATTTTCACCGATCAGCGGGCTCGGAACCGCCGTCGCAATCTGATCCGTAATCATCATCAGATCCCCGGGCCGGAAATCAGGATTGACGCCGCCCGCCGCATTCGTCAGAATCAGCTTCTTCGCCCCCAGCAGGCCCATCAGCCTGACAGGGAGTACTACATCCGTCATCGGGTAGCCCTCATAATAATGTACTCTTCCCTGCATGATCACAACGGGGATATCCTGAATCCACCCGAAAACAAATCTTCCCTTGTGTCCGGCGACCGTTGAAACCGGGAAGCCTTCGATTTCCGAATAATTAATGATCTCAGATATCCGCACATGATCTGCGTATTCCCCGAGACCGGAACCGAGAACCAGGGCTGTATCCGGCACAAAATCTGTCTTGCTCCGGACACAGGCAAGACATTTTTCAAGTTTTTCCATAATCATCATTCGCCTCCCGATTTTTCTTTTCCCTACTGATCTTTGTGCTTTTTTCTGTTTCTGCAAGAATCCGGACCGCTATCTTCTCTCCCTGTCTTTCCGGATTAGATTCCGGACGGCACCGACTGCGGTCCGCACCGCCTGATCCGTATCCAGAACAACCGGATTCTCAAGTCCCAGCTTCTCCCTCTCCTGATTCGCGATTACCAGAAAGCAGGCGCCCGCCCTGGCCCGCAGCTTGCCGGCACAGATAAACAGTGCCGCCGACTCCATCTCGGACGCGAGACAGCCCATCATCTTCCATGCATTCCATTTCTGAATCAGCTCATAACCGGCCGGCATCTTCTCCGGCTCGTGCTGTCCGTAAAAAGCATCCTTACTCTGCACAACACCGTAATGGCATCGAAATCCCTGCTCCTGTGCTGCGCTGACCAGGGCATTGGTCACATCAAGATCCGGTACCGCAGGATATTCGATCGGCGCATATTCCCTGGTGGTGCCTTCCATCCGCACCGCTCCTGTCGCGATGACGATATCTCCGCTTTTGACATCCGTCTGTATGCCTCCGCAGGTGCCGGTCCTCACAAAGGTATCCGCGCCGCAGCGGTACAGCTCCTCCATTGCGATCGCCGCCGACGGCCCGCCAATTCCGGTCGATGTTACACTGACCTTTTCACCGTCCAGATATCCGGTGTATGTCGTAAACTCCCGATTCTCTGCAATCTTCTCGGGTTTATCCAGATATTGCGCAATTTTTTCACAACGCTTCGGATCACCGGGCATAATGACATAGCGTCCCACCTCGCCCCTGCAGGTCTGAATGTGATACTGCCTCTCCGGATCCTTCGAATAATTCTTCAATGAAAAAACCTCCCTTCCGGATGATCATTACCTGATGCTATTTTACAACAAATCCATATCTCTGCGGGCAGAAAATGCAGCGCTGTGCGCCTGTTATTGAACAAAAAGCGCTTCCTGAAATCTGTTTCACTTTATGTCACGATGCGTTATAATGATAAACAGGTCCTGCAGTATTATAGATGCTGAATTGCAATGGTTTTCCGACTGCGGAGCCCGGCCGTTATGTTAATCGAAACAGAAAGAACATCTTACAGATGGTGAGAAGGAGGATTTTTGTATGAGCAAGACTTTAGTCGCATATTTTTCCGTAAGTAATACAACCAAAGCAGTTGCGGAGAAGATCGCGGAAGAGGAAAAAGCAGATATCTTCGCGATTGTTCCTGAGAAGCCTTACACAAAGGAGGATCTGAACTGGAAGGACAAGCAGGCAAGATCTACGGTTGAGATGGCGGATCCGAACTGTCATCCCGCTATGGCTGAGAAGACTCCGGATCTCAGTGCGTACAAGACGGTCATCCTCGGATTCCCGATCTGGTGGGGAAGAGAGCCAAGTATTGTAGACACCTTCCTGACCTCCGCCGATTTCGCGGGAAAGATCATCATTCCGTTCTGCACCTCCGGTGGAAGCGGCATGGGAAGAACATGTGAGCGAATTCAGAACATCGTCGGCAAGGATGCAAAAGTCATGGAGGGACGCCGTGTCGGCGGAGAAGTCTCCATGGAAGATCTGAAGCTCTGGTTTGACGGTTTCCAGGAGTGGAACTGAGTTCTCCCATCGTTCTGACAGCCCTGCGTCAAGTGGGCCATAAGCCCTATCCGCTTACCGGGTGTTTGAAGCTGAATGCAGTCACACCGCTTGCGTCAAATGGGTGGTGAGCCCTATCCGCACACCCCAGGGCGTGAAGCTGTATGAGTGATAAACGAGATAAAACACGCTGCGCGAGTTTTATCTCGCTATCGCGACGCTCGCCGCACACGAATACTTCGCATTCGGCTGCGGCTCACTGTTCGCGTAAATGAACAGCTCGCCGTGCGCGTCCAGATGGGCGTGTGCGGCGAGCTGTCGTTATGGTTGTCCGGAAAACCGGGAAAGTTCAATTCTTCTGGCTGTCTGGGTTCGGAAAACCCGGAAAGCTCAATTCTTCTGGTTATCTGTGCCCGGAAAGAACCGGCATCGCATCCGCTATCAGGGATGCGTCATCACCCAGGAAAATGCCTTCGCCGTTCTCCCATCCGAATCCCGGAAGTGATTTCCCTCATTCCACTCCAGGGTACAGGAAATCTTCTGGCTTTGAAGGATCTCATATGTCTCACGGATTCTGTCTCCCACAGTTGCCATGACCGCATTGCGGGTCCGCTCCTCCCTGTCTCCGAGGCTCAGATACACCGATTTGCTCTGAATTTTGTGCTCTCTCATGTAACCGGTGAACCCCGGAAACCACACGGAGGGAGACGCGGCGGCAGCTCCGCAGAACCGGTCCGACTGACAGGCCGCCCACAGGGCAAACAGTCCGGCGAGAGAATATCCTCCGATGTAGTAATTTCTTCTGCCGGAATCGTTTCTGCTGCCGTCTTCACAGTACTTTATGATTTCTTTCAGTGTCACGCACGCCCCGTCGCCAAAGGCTTCCTTTCCAAATACCGCCGGCGCCTTCCATGGAGACAGATCCCTGTTCCAGTCATCCACCAGAAAGGCGGTCAGCCTGAAATCCTTTCCGGTATCCGCATGAATCAGCCTGATTTCATTTTCAATCAAAGCCAGATCATGATCATCCACCGGCTGAAGAAGGATATTTTCTGCCGTACCGTCTCCATATTCAAATATCTTCATAAATTAAATCCTTTCCGGCTTTGCAGCCGGGAGCGAACGATGCCCCAGCAGTCTTTTGGGTTACGCATAGTGCTCCGGCCTTCGAAGCGAGAGGTACGGACGCGTCTTTCGTTGCGCAGCACATCCCGCAAGGTCTGTCTCCGCGATCAGCAGTTCTTCCTGATCTCCCGCCAGTGTCGTCAGGTTTCCGTCAAAATCTGACACAAGGGATTCCCCGGAGAATTCCATCTGTCCTTCCGTGCCACACCGGTTGCACATTGCTATATTGACAATATTCTGAAACGCCTGCGTCCGGATCTCCCAGCGAAACATCTCAGCCGGCTCAGCCTTCGTATTCGCTGTGGGGATCAGAATCAGCTCCGCGCCGCGGAGCGCCTCTGTGCGTATGCTCTCGGGATAGTGCCGGTCAAAACACACAACGATACCGATTTTTCCAAACCGGGTGTCAAAAACGGAAAAACCGTCATCCGAAGGCGTATAGTAATCCTGCTCATAGAACTGCTCACACTCGGCGATATGTACCATTTTCTGCGTTCCAAGGATCGTTCCCCCGTCATCGATCAGAAAGCTCATATCATACCGATGTCCGTTTTCCTCCACATAAAAATTCGGTGACGCGTAGATGCCGTTTTTCCGGCAGACATCACAGAATTCCCGGATATATCTGCTGTCCCGTGACAAAAGATACGCGGAAGCGTCTCGAGACGGGTACTGCGGGAAGAAGGGTGAAAGCTGAATTTCCGGGTAGCAGATCAGATCCGCGCCTTCTGCTGCCGCCCTCTCCGCAAGCCGCACTGACTTTTGAAAATTATCTTCCATATCTGCTGTTGTCTTCATCTGTGCAAGCGCAATCTTCATTTATTTTCTCCTGATCACAGCCTTATATCGTGCAGCCCTGGTTTTTTCCGTGGTGTTTTGCCAGATACATGGCCTTGTCCGCATTGTTGATCATAGTCTGGCAGTCTTTTCCATCACTCGTGATGCCGATGCATGCAGTCAGTGGTATTTCGACGTTCCCGTACTTTACGCAAGCCTTACGAATTTCACTTAGCAGATCGGATGACAGTTTCGAGAGATCTGTCCCGGGATCTCTGACCAGACCCACGAACTCATCTCCTCCATACCGATAGAAATCAATCTTTCTCGAAACGCCGAAATTCAGGAGCAGACTGCCGAGCGCACGCAGACATCTGTCTCCCGCGGCGTGCCCGTAACTGTCGTTAATGTCCTTAAAGTTGTCAAGATCAAGCATGATCGCCGCTGCGATTTCCCTCGGCTGTTCTTTTTCATCCTTTTCAAGAAATTCATTCAGGCTGAGACGGCTGTACAGACCGGTCAGATGATCATACCGCCTGTCGCGGTCCGCCTTTGAGTACATCTCCATTGCCATCCTGACCTGCTTCTGCAGAAGCTCCTTCTCCTGTTTTCCGTGAAGACGCTCGATCTCCAGCTCCTGAATATGTTTTGCCTCCCTGGAAATATCCACGCCGTATAGGATACTTTCAATATGGCCGTTCGAAGGGTTGTCAATCAGATGGGTGGTGATTCTGGACCAGCGGATTGATCTGTCATCGTAGTAGGATTCAGTCTCGTGCACGATCTGATGCTGATTGTTCTGATAGGCTTTCAGCTGCGCATCCCTGCAGAAAATCCGGAAGAATTCCTCCTGTCCCTCCGGCGTGGGCACAAAGGAACCGATCCTTTGAATCAAACTGTCGACATTTTCCATGTTCTGCATATTCCTGGCATTCTGGGCGTGTCCGCCGGAGCTAATCCACCTGTCCGCAGTCAGATCCATGTGAAAAACGCCCTGTCCGTCCGGAAGCGCCTCGAGAATGGAGCGGATCTGACCGGTATACCTGGTCTGCGCGGCTTTCGTTTCTGTGATGTTTCTTCCGTATTCCATGAAGACCCTTCTGCCGTTCCAGGTTGTGAACCGCGCCTTCAGCCGGAAGATATGCTCACCGTCATCCGTCTCGATTTCCTTCTCTGTCTCATCTCCCATCTGCTTCATCGGGCAATGCCCGCACGGCGCGTTCAGCCCCAGCATGTACTCGTAGCACTTTCTTCCCTGATACGGTTCGTCGGGATGACCGGATATATTCAGTGTCATCTCATTGGCGAAGACCATGGAGTAATCCTCCGGATGACACACCTGAATAAACTGACCGGAGTGATCGACAAGGTCCAGAAGATTGTAACTGTCTACCTGCTGTCCGGCAGTTTCGCTCACCTGGGAATTCGGAGAATCCATCTGGTCAAGCGTCTCCTGATAGGAGATTAACAGATTACGGAAATTCTCCTCGCTCATCGGGCGATAGAAATAGTACCCCTGGATATAATCGCAGCCGGCTTTCCGAAGAAAATCCGCCTGGCTTACATTTTCTACGCCTTCCGCGACAACCAACGCACCTGCCTTGTGACATACATCAATGATTGCGGTAATAATACTGCGTGTAACCGGCTGGCTCTCGATCCGGTCGATGAAGGTCTTGTCAATCTTGATGATATCAATCGGGAAATTGCCGATCATGCCAAGCGAGGAATAACCCGCTCCGAAATCATCCATCAGAACTTTTGCCCCGTTCTTCCGGAACTGGGAAAGGTAATAAGCGCAGTTTTCCTTCAGAACCGCCACGGAGGTTTCCGTCACCTCATAATTGATCATACCGTCCGGAAGCCGGCTCTGCATCCGGTAGCTGAAGATGTCGTTTATCATCTGATCATTGTAAAAATCCTGCCGGGACAGATTGATGGAAACAGGAACATACTTCAGGCCCTTTTCCTGCATGAATTTCTGGAATTGATATACCTTGCCAAGCACAAAATGGTCGAGCTGTGAAACCAGACCGTTTTTCTCCAGTTCCGGTATAAAGTCACCAGGTGATATCACTCCCATCTCCGGATGTTTCCAGCGCACCAGAGCCTCCGCGGAACTGATCCTCCCATCCGAGCATCGAACAACCGGCTGAAAATAAACCTTCAGCTCATCTCTCAGCAGGCTGTCCTGAAAGCTGGACAGAATTCCGGCGCGGTTCACATACCTCTTCCGCATTTCCAGATCAAAGATCGCGAAGTTTCCCGTCTCGCGATGGTCTGACGCTTCTTTTGCCAGAATTGTACGATCCACCATCTTTGTGACGGACTCTTCGCGCGAATCAATCGGATAGATTCCGCAGCGCAGATGCAGATTTACACTCTGCAGATCATTTGTCCACTGCAGATTCAGAAGCTCATCCAGACGATTGAGATCCAGCACATTCTTTTTTACCAGAAAAATAAACCAGTCTGATTCCAGACGCGCGGAAACGGACGGGCAGAGCCAGCTGTTCTTCAGCGTCTGAAAAACATACAGAAGAATCTGGTCACCACATGAAATCCCGAAGGTCTCGTTCATCGCCTTGAAATTCCGAAGGTCAAACATGATCATTGCATACTTGCGCGGATCATCCCGAAGGAAAATCTGTTCCGTCTCCCGGATGAATCCCTTCCGCGAGAACCCTTCAGTCAGAGAATCAAAATATTCATGTTCCAGAAGCCTGGTCAACTCTGCGCGGGATTGTGGAAGTCTTGCGGATATTGTCTCACTCTCGCCCACAGTACTGAGAACCAGCGCATGACCGGTGCTTCCATCCTGAAGAGTCATATTCACGGCATCAACCGTCTCATATATGCCCCTGATCGGGTCAAGATATGTCTGCGGCCCGTAGATATGGTTTGCCACAGGACATGGGGGACATGGCTCATCCAGATTCATGAGGCATTTGTAGCACTTTTTCCCTACTTCCAGCCCCGGATACAACTCAAGAATCGTATCGTTGCAGCTGATTACATTGTAATTATTGTCGATGACATATACACCGGAAGACTTATTACTCATATTGTTTCTTATTCTAACCCGTTTCTAACCCGTAATTTTTTCGCGGGAGCCGCAATTGATGACCCCGCATGAATACCTTTGTCCTGTTACCGAATCCCTGATGATCTGATTCACACTGAATGTACTGCGCCGACAATCACCGGCGTTCTGATCTGCATTGCGCGAACAGCGCCGATAATCAGCGGCGTTCTGAACTGCATTGCATGAACTTCGCCGATAATCATTGGCGCTCTGATCTGCAATGCGTAAACTTTGCCGTAAATCACCGTCCGCGCCTGGCTGAAAATTTGATTTGATACATCTTACGGTCCGCCACTGCGATAAACGTCTTCGGTCCGTCTGATCCGTTCCACACGGATGTACCGGCACTGAAGGTGATCGGACATGGCATCTTCCTCTCCTCCGCCAGCATTTTTGTTTTTTCCCTGATTGCAATCAAATCCCGTTCAATCTCGGAGCTGTCATCCGAACAGAGAATAATCGCGAATTCATCTCCTCCGTAACGGTAAAGGATCGATCGGTTTCTGGCGCCTTTCATGCACGTCGTGATGGCATCTCCGATGATGGTGAGAGCAATGTCTCCGGTATCATGTCCAAAGCGGTCATTTATGGATTTGAAATTATTCAGATCAATCATCGTAAAAGAAAGCTCCTGACCGGGCCGAAGGTTTTTCATCATCGATGTAATGTTGTGGATAATCATTCTCCGGTTTTTCAGCCCCGTCAGCGGGTCCAGATATATGAGATACTCCATCGAATTCACATAGATAATGACCGCAGAGACGCTCAGAACCGGACAGAGCACCGGGATCTCCGGCACAAAAAACTGAACGAAAGCAGCACCCAGCGGAATCAGCGGGTATGTACCGTAAAAAATATAGATACCTCTGACGGCGAAATTATCTCTTCGGAACGCATCCAGATATGACCGTATCATCGAGACGATATCGTAGGCAAAGCAGATCGCATAGATCAGAAGATACGCACGTCCCCTCCGGTAGATTCCATCAGCATCTATATAGAACAGAACTTTCAGGAACAGATTCAGAATGATCAGTACAATGAATAAAAATACGGGAATGAAGGCAAGACCAATTTTCCCGGGATTCCGGATCACTGCGGAATCCCTGCAGGATTCAAAGTACAGAAAAGCCTCACACGTTATCACGACAATCGCAATGAAGTAAATGCTCTTAAAAAAAACCGCAAGACTATCTGTGTATTCCCTGTTACGATTCATCATCAACAGTGAGGAAGCATCCGACAGAAAAAGAACGATATGCCACGTCAGCAGCCTTCGAAAATACATCTGCCCCTTAATTCTGCTGTTCAGAATCAGTTTCAGGATCAGCACAAACATGATAGTCGAACCGAAAACATTGATTTCCAGATATAGCAGGCGAAAAAGGCTCGAGATTTGCAGCATGAAGAATCCTTCCTTCGAAAACGTTTTGACGTGTGACAATTACAGAAAGAGGCATCTGCGCAGACCGCCGGTAACGCAGAACGCCCCTTTTTCTAATCGTTAAGTATACTATCGACCATATGATTATACAATAGCCATATGAGAATATCAGAATTCCGGACGCGCCTTCATCCGGTCTACATCTGTAATTTTCCGGATCACCCGGCAGGGCACACCCACAGCAAGTGAATCCGGCGGAATATCTCTGGTCACGACGCTTCCAGCGCCGATTACGCATCCCTCCCCGATCGTAACTCCTCCGCAGACAGTAACGTTACCCGCAAGCCAGCAGTTGCTGCCGATGTTGATCGGCTTTGCGTATTCACTGTCCGTCACTGTTCCGTCCTGCTTGACGTAAGGATTTCTTTCCTGCCAGCGAAATGGATGCACGGGCGTGAGAAGAGAGACACCAGGTCCGAAAAAGACATTGTCTCCGATGGTCACCGGACAGCAGTCCAGGCAGGTAAAGTTGAAATTGGCATAGAAATTTTTCCCGACAGAGGTAAAGCAGCCATAATCGAACTGAACCGGTCCCTGCAGAAAGAAGGAATCCCCGGAAATTCCAAGCTCATGCAAAATTTCCGTACGCCTCTTATCTGTCTCGGGAAGCCCGTTATACTCCAGGCAAAGACGATGCGCCTTTGTCCGAAGAGCGGACAGTTCTTCATCCGACGGATCGTACAATTCCCCCGCCAGCATTTTTTCCTTTTCACTCATTATTGTCTGCTCCTAATATTAATTACAGGCAATTGCCTGCTATTTTTTCTTCAGGCAATTACCTGTGATTCTGCTTTTCTTCCGGTGATTGTCCGTTAACCCGCTTCTCTTCAGGTTAATGCCTGTCATCTCATTTCTTTTCCGATATTATATGACCTGTCTTCTTTTATCGCTCCTGGAAAATCTCAATCGACTCTCCGGCCTTTCCTCTGACGAAAGCCACCCGGATATTCATCTTCGGTTCCGTGTCAAGAACCAGATCCGCAGGCTCGGAATCAATCGGCAGCCCTTCCTTCCGGAAAAGTTCAACCGCCTCATCTGCACTCTCAACCGTCAGCGCCAGATGACCGATCACGCCATCTCCGCGCTTCTGCTCCGCGTTGTCCCACAGCTCAATCGTACCTGTTCCGGTATCGATCATCGCCATATTTCCCAGTCCATCCACGTAACATCCGGCCGTTTTTCGGAAGCCAAGAACGTTGCAGTAAAAGTCAATAACCTCGTCCATTTCCTTTTTTCCATGACAATTCAATGCAACATGATTCATACCTGTGATTGTACTCAAAGCTCTTCTCCTTGTTCTAGAAACATAATCGATTCGTTGTTCATGAAATGAAATGATTCGTTGTTCTTCAAGTCCTTGAAGTGCAAGGATCCACTGCTGAAACTTAAGGAATCATCCGCTTTTTATTATAGTTTTTCAGAACGGTCCGGTCAATCTTATCCTTGCAGCAATCAGCCTGTTCATAGCCTTCCAGCAAGCAGCCTGTTCACTGCCCAGAGCAGGTCCCGTATAGGATGCCCGCCTGGACAAAACGAGATAAAACACGCTGCGCGAGTTTTATCTCGCTATCGCGACGCTCGCGTAAATAGAAAAGGCTCTGGCAGTCATCACCAGAGCCCAGATACATTTCAATTATATGACACAATTCATCGGACAAGTATAATATTTCCTGATACCTGTTACTGTTCACCGATCTTCAGGATCGTCTTGCCTTTTGATTTTCCCTGTTTCACCTTGTTGAGTGCCGCATTGACTTCATCCAAAGTAAAAACAGTATCAATGGAAGTCTCCAGCGGATGTTCACGGTCAAACAGTCTGCCGATCCTGTCCAGCTGGCTGCCGTCCTCGTGCACAAACAGAAAATCATAGGTCTGTTTTTTGGCTGCCGCCATGCGGTCATATCTGCTGCCTGCCAGCTGATAGAGGATCCGCTTGAATAACGGCATGCCGCTTCTTCTTGCAAATCGACCGTTTGGCAGTCCGCGCAGAGAAACCAGATTTCCGCCTTCCTTCAGAACCTTGAATTCATTTGGAAGCTCACGATCGCCGAGGGTATCCAGAACATGATCTACATCCGAGAGAACATCTGCATAGTTTTCCTTCCTGTAGTCGATAAATCTCTCTGCCCCGAGCTTTTTGACACGTTCCTCATTGTCACCGCTTCCATTTGTATAAACGTGCAGTCCAAGGCTTTTGGCTACCGGTATGGCCATTGCGCCGAGGCTTCCCGTCCCTCCGGAAATAAAAACAGATTCACCGGCACGCACATTCATGATATCAAACGCCTGCATCGCTGTCAGCGCCGTCAGCGGGACCGTCGCCGCCTCCTCAAAGGAAAGATATTCCGGGATCGAAGCCACTGCCGATTCTTTCACAGCGGCATACTCCGCAAAGGCACCGATCTTCTTCAACGGCATTCTCCCGTAGACACGATCCCCGGGTTGGAACCGGGAAGCGTTCTTCCCCGTTTTCTCCACGATCCCGGCAAATTCATTGCCCATCACCAGAGGCATCGCATAGGGAACGATCAGCTTTACCTCGCCGCGGATGATCATATTATCCAGCGGATTGACTGCCGCTGCGATAATCTTCACCAGAATCTCATCTTCTTCCGGGACCAGCGTCGGAATTTCACGGACATCCAGGTCCGTACCTTTTTTATCGTAATTTGTCAAAACAGCAGCCTTCATTTTATCGATTCCTCCGATTTCTCTGTACTGTGCTCCACAATGTACCTGCTCATATCCGTGATACAGTCTTCAAGTGTCATGCTCTGCAGCCGGCTCTCCACATCCCTCTCCATGCCCCGGAACATACTGCCCAGAACCGGACGAATATTGTGTCCGACGATACAGGCATCGTTTGGATTCTGATGAAGATCGAACAGATGGAGAGAATCTGTTTCCATTACTGCCTTGTAAATGTCAAGCAGGGAGATCTGCTCCGGTTTCTGCCGCAGACGGAACCCGCTGATCCCGCGGTGGCCCTCAATAATCCCCGCCTTGCTAAGCCTGGTCGTCAGCTTTCTGATGTAGCTTGGATTAGTTCCAACGCTCACTGCAATCTGATCCGAATTCATCGGGCTCTCCGATTCCGAGATCAGAATCAGCGCATGGATGGCAGATGAAAATTTTGTATCCATACTTATTTCTCCAGTTCGTAGGTGGCGATATATTCTGTGTTCTCCGGTGCTGCAATTCCGGGATCGGACTGTATAAATCTGCCGCCCAGTCCGGCCTCCTTTGCAGCGATATCAAAATGACAGAGGGCGATTCCCAGGTCAACCTTCTGAATATCTCCTGTGGATTCTCTGTCGTAGCCCTTCGTTTTTGCTTCGTAGAAGTGCACTCTGCCTTCCTCTTGCACCGCTCTCCACGGCTGCTTGTTTGTCGCAGAAGGTGCCAGGCGCACCAGTTCAAGAGGGCCTGTCCACTTACCGGCATTCTCTTCCCTGAGAGGATGCTGAAAATCTCCTTCAAAGAAAAGCTCTTCAACCGGCAGCCGGTGATCTGATTTCATTCCCTTTCGCATCAGGTTCTCCCGGATTGAACGCTTCTGTGCGGCATAGCCCAGCGGTGTCACCGCGGGCATAACTTCATTCTCACCGAGATTTATCGCTTTTTCAAACGCCTTGCGGTCAATGGTCGCTGCCAGCCATACTGTTCCAAGCCCCAGAGACGTCGCATACAGAACAAGCTTTTCAAAGGAATAACCGAATGCAATCTCCGCGTTTTTCTGTTTCTGATATTTCCCGGCCACATAGGTATCTGCGCCTACAATCACCGGACTGCTGACTCCGTCCTTTTCCGTATTCAGAATGGAGAATGTAATCGGAACGCCGAACGGATTATCATCCTGCTCCAGATATTCCCGGACCTGCTGCATAATCTGCTCAGGAATCCTTTTCTCTTCGTAGGTTCTTACGCTTATTCTCTTTCTGATTGTCTCTGTATTCATGATTACCTCTTCTTCCTTCGCGCTGTGTGCTGTATTTCAGTATATTTGTATTTGTATCTGTTGCAGATACATTATCATGTGCAGTTCAATCTGTCAAGGCTTCTTGTCTGAATTATTTTTTTCCCCCCCCTCGGAAGCTGTATGCGGAAAAAGTGGAGAGGGAGATAAAAAGGATATTCAATCGGAATCATCTGTGTGCGGAAAAGATTCGGATCAGGCAGAACAAGCGAAGGATAAACGCAAAGATGCGGCCGGAAAGCAGCCGCATCAGTCTCCGCTGTCAAGTATGGTCTCCCATTTGTCTGTGAGTTCCTTTGAGCAGGTGTTCAGATCCGCGACGCCGTACACATATTTCGCGGCTTCGTCATTGAAGGCATCGATGATATCCATATTTTCATTCGACGGTCCCATCGTCTCGAAGCGATTCAGATTGCGCAAGACATAATTTCCGGCCTCGGCGTCATAATCATTCAGCGATCCGTTCTCTCTCAGGATTTTTCGTGCTTTTTCGCTGACAGGAATTCCTTTCTCCGTTCCCTGCAGCAGAACCATATCCTTGTCATTGACCAGAAAGTTCAGAAGTTCAGCAGATTGCCTGGGATGCTTTGTATTTTTGCTGATGGCATACATCGTGGCTGGTTTCACGTACCATCCGTAGAGTGCTTCATTCGCGGAGGTAACAGGAGGGTTAGCCAGCACAGGTGATATTCCTTTGTCCTGCAGCTGACTGCAGTAATTGTCTGCGTCACTCGCCCAGATGCCAACGCCCGCACAGGTTCCGTTGCTGAAATCCGTGTCTGTGCTCTTACCATTCAGGCAGATCACCTGATTGTCGTAGAGATCTTTGTAAAATTCCAACAGTTCTCCTGCATCCCCGGTTCCTCCGATATATTTTCCGTCCTGGTCAAAAAGAGTCTTCCCGGTTGTCTGCTCATAGCGCGCAATCACAGAAAGAAATAGGTGCTTATCGCTCAGGTGAACAGGATAGCAACCGTCCTTGCTCATAATGGACGCTGCATGAAACAGATCATCCCATGTCTCAGGAGCTTTCAATCCATATTTGTTGAGAATGTCCGGATTGTAGTAGAAAACCACAGCGTTATAGGCGATCGGGATGGCGTTCAGCACGCCGTTCGATGTGCCATAGCTCAGATCTTTTTTGCTGTAGTTGCCGAGATCAATGTAATCCGAGAGAGCATTCAGATCATAATAGCCGGAGCCGTCAGCAGAGTACTCACGGATCCAGTTATAATTGATCTGCATCACATCAGGCGCTTTGCCCGAAAGCATGTATACGCGATTACGGCGCTCATATCCATTCCACACATTATAGGAGCAGTCGACCTCGATCTGCGGGTATTTTTCCTGAAATACATCAATACCTCTCAGGGTATACAGATGCCTGTCGTCATTTCCCCACCAACCGAAGGTAATGGCGGTGTTTTTTTTCGTGTTTTTCGTGACGGTATGACTCTCCGGTTTATATACGATATAATAATAGCTGAAGCCAAAGAAAAACAGGAGAAGGAGAATCCCGATGATAAAACGGAATGCGTTATGCTTTTTCGCAAATTTCATCATATTGTGTCACTTCCCTTGTCTTCGAAATAATCCTGGCCTTTTCCGTTCTTCTTTCCTCTGTAGAGAAGCGCGTCTGCCCTGCTGAAAACCCTTTCGAAATCATGATCGTCGCTGAGCACGATAGAGGTACCGCTGCAGAACGAAAGCCCGTCGCCTGCATAATCCCTCCCGAGACTTTCTTTGAATCGGGACCGCAAAGCGTCGGTATATTCTCTGAGCTCTCTCCGGGCGCTTTCCTCATCCACGATATCCATGCATCCAAAAACGCCAAACTCGTCGCCACCGAGTCTGCCGAGTATAAACTCGGATCCGTAGGTTTCCGACAGAAGGCCGGAAAAGCGACGAAGGACATTATCTCCTTCCAGATGGCCGTGCTGATCGTTGATCAATTTGAAATTATCCAAATCGAAGATGGTAAAACTCATCATTTTGTCTGCGGACATTTCCTGAATGAAGCGGTTTGCCATTATGTGAAATTCCTCGTTGTTGTACAGACCGGTCATTCGGTCATGGTGGGCTTCTTCCTGCAGCGAATCAACATAATGATTCGCTGTGACATTGATCCGGCTTGTTTCTATTATACCGAAGATCAGGATCAGCCCAACAACGGCAAGAATGACAAGCATGGTGGTCTCCATGAAACGGTTGTTGTCCTGTACGATCAGGCGCACGGGCACCGTGCAGATCACACGCCATCCATTGCTGCATTCATCGCTGGTGATCAGCGCCTTGTCCGCCATCACGCTGCCGTTTCTGAGGCTGCCAAGGTACGACACGGTAGATGCCGGAAGCTCTGCTCCAATTTTGTCGCTATCATTCGAATAGAGGATCCGGTTATCGTCGTTTACCAGAGACACATTCATACCATTCAGCTGTTCAGGAATCTGAAACACATTCTTCAGTTCACGGGAGTAGAAAGAGATCAGGATGACACTGTACTTATTTAAACGTTCAAAGTAGTAAATGTGTTCAATGTCGTTGTTCAATCCGAAATACCAGGCACTGTTTCCCTCATTCTGCTCCAGGATCTTACTGAAGGCCTCATACATTCCGCCGTCAGCGTACATATTCTTTGTGACTTTTGACAGTGACCCGATGACTTCATCATCACTGTAGATGATAGCAAAATCGGCATAATTGTCCAGAAGGCTCAGATCTGTGATATTGTCATTGATTTCATTGGAAATCTGAAGCTGCGTATACGGATCCGCGTTTTTATCTGTGGGGTTATAGGTATAATTGGTACTGTTAGAAAAAAGAAGCGCGGAAGCCTTCTCAACCTTGGTCAGATAGGAATCTATGTTCAGTTCCATCTGGCGGTTGCTGGCGCTGATCAGACTGGCAGCATTCTCCCGCATGAAAATATTTGATCTTCCTGTAAGAAGCAGAACAATATACAACGAGATCCCCAGGATCAGCGTTGAAAAAAGAATAATGGTACGAAGTTGTGTTTTCTTAAATTCATTACCCATATCTACAAAACTGTTAAGTTCAAAAGTGTGTATGCTGATAGGTATGCTGAATATCAAAAAATAATAAAAATATATTATCACTGAAAATGACGGGTGTCAATTTATGCAAATTCAGCCGGAGCATTACACACAACGTGTGTATACCCCGGCGACATATTCACCGACCAATCGCCGCCATTCAGGGGAGCATTACAAACAACGCGTCTATACCCCGGCTGCACTCTCCCTTCAATCCGGATTTCTCCTGTCAAATTCCTGCTGCTCGTAATACTGCTTCTTCTCCTCGTACATGTGGTGGTCCGCAACGCGGAGGGCTTCCTCGATTTTACTGCTGTCAGGGCACCAGAAGCAGCCAATGGAGAGCAGATGCGGCATTGTCCGGCAGTATCCGGCTGCCAGCTTTTCTTTTTTCTCTGTAAACACTTCTTCCCGGATCCCGGGAAGGATGACAACGAATTCATCGCCGCCCGCGCGGTAGACATGCCTTCTTCCAAAATTTTCCCCAAGAAGATCCGCGGCGCTCTGCAATGCCTGATCGCCGGCTTCATGCCCCTGCTCATCGTTGATGATTTTAAGACCATTGACATCTGCATACACAAGACCGGTCGGAATGTTCTGCTCTGCCAGCGCATTCATCCTGGCAATCATCGCGTTGCGGTTGAAGACATTTGTCAGGGTATCCATGTGGCTGAGCCGGTTCAGATCCTCCATCAGCCGGTGATTGACGATCTTGGCACCGATAAAATACGAGATCGAATTCAGAACGAGCTGCGTATTGATCAGATCACTCTTCTCATAGTTGTCCGCGCCGAGATATCCAATGAGCTTTCCTCTGTTGTAAAACGGCGCAGCCGCAAGGCATCGGATTCCCTGACGCCTGAGGTTTTCATAGTCAATGGGATCATCCGCCCTGAGTTCCTCGATGTCCGCGATGACAACACTATCGCTTTTCTCCAGATATTTCTCCCATCCGCTCAGATATCCGTCATAGTCCAGATTCTGAAGCGTATCCATCTCCGGCTCCACGCCCGGAGCACACCATTCAAAGGTATTGCTCGCGGTGATTCCGTCCGTCTCCAGGACATACAGCCGGTCCGGGTGAATGTACCGGCTCAGATCCTCCAGCGCGTGATTCATACCTGCCTCAAAGTCTTCTTCATTGTTCAGAAGCTTTGAGATGCGCAGGATGATGCTGTCGGTTTTCGTCACCCTCCTGGTCTTTCGCACGCTCTCATCGACATCAGTGAAGATAAAGGCGACGGCATTCTCTGTCGTGGCGGGGCCCACGGTAAAGTCCAGCCAGCGACCTATCTCCTTAGAGTACACACAGGCATGAACCGGCAGTTTCTTCTCCCTTGCCTCCTGACAATACGGCATCCACGAGACTCCCTCGGGATAGATGTCCAGAAAGTTCCGGCCGATCAGGTTCTCCCTTCGAAAGCCTGCCATACGGCAGTAGGCATCATTGACATACAGATATCTCGTATTTACCACAGTGGCGGCGGTGTCATAGATCAGAGTGAATACCGCAAAGGGTACCGGTATGTCCTGATCAAGATCCAAAAGCGGGATATCCCTCATTATCGTTTCTCTCATCTGCTGCTATCAGACACATGCTTCTCGATGTGCCTATACTCCTCCTGTATAGAACAACAGAAACCTGACATTTGCAATACGCATGGATGTACCGATGTATGTATCGATGGATATACCGATGGATGTACCGATGTATGTATCGAAGAATGTACCGATGGATGTATCGATGGATGCATGCGTACCATGGCGTCAATTTCTGTTGGTAATACTTATATTGTAACACAATACATAAATCTTCATACACTTTTTTTCTTCTTCAGGATCCACTCCCGGACGCGAGATGTATCGTTTTCTTTCATGAGATGTCCCCATAGGAAAGAATATTTTGTCTCCTGCGGTTCTTATGCTATACTGATACATATTTCCCTATTGTTTACAGGGGAATGTCCGGAAACCTGATTCACGAACGAATAATAAAGAGAGGAAAAAACGATGGCAGACTTTCATATGGAAACCAAATGCGTTCAGTCCGGCTACCGCCCGAAAAACGGTGAACCCAGAGAGGTTCCTATCATTCAGAGCACAACCTTCAAATACGATACCAGCGCAGACATGGGAAAGCTGTTTGACCTGGAGGCATCCGGCTATTTCTACAGCAGACTGCAGAACCCCACAAATGACTACGTAGCCGCAAAAATTGCGGATATGGAGGGCGGAACCGCTGCGATGCTGACCTCTTCGGGACAGGCAGCCAACTTTTTTGCCGTATTCAACATTGCCACTGCGGGCGATCATGTGGTGGCGTCTTCCTCCATTTACGGAGGAACCTATAACCTGTTTCATGTCACCATGCGTAAAATGGGAATCGATTTTACCTTTGTCAGCCCGGACTGCACGGAAGACGAATTAAACGCGGCATTCCGGCCGAACACCAGGGCTGTCTTCGGTGAAACGATTGCGAATCCCGCGCTGACCGTATTTGACTTCGAAAAATTTTCAAAAGCGGCACATGCACATGGCGTACCCCTGATTATAGATAATACCTTTGCCACACCGGTAAACTGCCGCCCGTTCCAATGGGGAGCAGACATTGTCACCCACTCTACCACAAAATACATGGACGGACATGGTTCCTGTGTGGGCGGCGCCATTGTAGACTCCGGGAGCTTTGACTGGATGGCTCATGCGGAAAAATTTCCAGGACTGACCACACCGGACGACAGCTATCATGGAATTGTATATGCGGAAAAATTTGGAAAAGAGGGGGCCTTTATTACCAAGGCAACCGCACAGCTGATGCGGGATTTCGGCGCCATACCAAGTCCCTACAGCTCCTATATTCTGAACCTCGGCCTGGAAAGCCTGCACTGCCGCATGAAACAGCACTGCGCCAACGGACTGGCTGTCGCAAGATTTCTGTCTGAAAGTGATATGGTGGAGCAGGTAAGCTACCCGTCCCTGCCCGGAGACCCGTACTACAGCCGCGCCCAAAAATACATGAACGGCGGGGACACCTGCGGCGTCGTTTCTTTCCGCATAAAAGGCAGCCGCACCGATGCGGAAGCCTTTATGAAGCATTTGAAAATATTTGCGATTGAGACTCACGTTGCGGATGCACGTTCCTGCTGTCTCCATCCCGCAAGCTCCACACACCGGCAGCTGACCGACCAGGAGCTTCTGGATGCCGGAATCAACTCCAATCTGATCCGTATGAGCTGCGGACTGGAAAACACAGAGGATCTGGTGCAGGATATTGCACAGGCTCTGGACGCTGTAAAGGCCTCCCGGTGATGCCGGCTGCAGTCTTCGAGATATAAAGCACGAGTAAAAAGCAGGAGTGATTCGATCGAATCACTCCTGCCGGCAGTTCAGGCACAGTTTCTTCAGCATATTCGGGTCTGTAACGTATATTTTTCCTCTTCCCGCGCGAAGCATCCCTTCCTCGGCAAGCCGCTTAATCATCCTCGCCACGACCTCCCTGGCCGTGTTGATGTCTCTTGCAATCTGATCGTGCGTAACCGTAATTTCGGTGCTTCCGCTCTGCTCGCAGGTCTGTACAATCCAGGAGGCAATACGCTGATCAATGCGCAGAAACAGAACCTCCTGAAACGTCCATGTCACATCCGAAAAGCGCCTGGCAAGCAGCTCATAAATTATACATCGGACATAGATATTGTTTTCCTTCAGTCTTGCAAGGACCATGGACGGAACAATCAGAATGCGGCTTTTTCCCTCTGCTTCCATCTGCGTGTCAAAGGTAATCTGAGACACAACGCAGGACGCGGAGAGGACATCGTCCTCTCCGGCACGAAGATGATATAGCGTTACTTCCCTTCCCTCTTCCGAGGTCAGATATGTCCGGACGGAGCCGGAGAGCACGCGTATAAAGCCCAGGCACTCGCTTCCGCGTGAAAAAACCGTACTGTGCTTGTCAAAAACACGGATTAGAATATGTTCACGAATCAGCTTCTGCTCCGCATCACTTAACTTATTCCAGAAGGGCAGCGCCGCTGAAAGCTTGTCTGTCTCTGCGCCGACACACAGCTCCTCTTTCTCTTCGTTTTTCTCCATAATCCTCCGCTCCCTGTCAGATCTGCCCGCCGTTTTTATTCGATGAGATCTGGCCGCCGTTTTATTAGATGAAAAGATTCACATTCGACTCTTCTGCATCTCCCAGATAGCTTCCGACGCCACCGATTTCCACGCCGTCGATCAGTTCTTCCTTCCGGATTCCCATCACATCCATGCTCATGGAACAGGCAATAATCTTTACGCCGTTTTTCATGGCTTTTTTCATCATGTCCTCCAGCGAATCAATGTTCTTATCCTTCATGATCCGGCGCATCATTGCAGTCCCCAGTCCTCCCATATTCATGTGGGAAAGCTTTAACTTTTCTGTGCCTTTCGGCAGCATTTTTCCAAACATGGCCTCCACAGGAGATTTTTTGACACCAGAGGCCGTTGGTTTCCTCAGTGCCGTAAGACCCCAGAATGTGAAAAACATCGTCACCGGGCGTCCCATGGCCAGCGCGCCGTTGGGTATCACAAAGGCCGCCAGAACCTTATCCATATCTTCATCAAAAACAATGATGGTTTTTCCCTGCGGTGTGTCCATTATAACATGATCCTCGGAAGCCGGAACACTAATTCCCTGCACCGGAGTCACCAGATCCATATCCGTTCCCTTACAGAGAACAGCAACATAGTCTGTTCCCTTCTTCTCATTGGAAAGAAGCATGTTCTGCTTTTCCATCCGACTTCCCTGTGCCGGGATTTTCTTTCCACGTCGAAACGGAACCGCTTTCAGCTCCGCCATCTGTCCCGGAGTCTGCGGTCTGACAATCCGGATGAAGAGAACGGAAAACCCTGACTCCTCCAGGATAAACCTTGATGTGTTCAAATCCGTGCTGCAGGAGTATTCTTGCCGCACTATACGCCCGTACTCCAACCGCACACAGGATGATATAATGTTGTTTACGATCCAGCTCCTCCAGTCTGCCGCGCAGCTGACCCAAGGGTATATTCACCGATTCCTTCAGAGCCCAGGCCAGTCTCTCGGCATCTTCTCTGACATCCAGAATAATTTCCCCGCTGTCCGGCCTTGGATCATCCCATTCCGCAAAGGAGACCAGCTTCCGGATCACATTTTCTGCCGCAAAAGCTGCCATATTGACCGGATCCTTGGCGGAGGAATACGGCGGTGCATACGCCAGCTCCAGATTTTTCAGCTCTGCAATTCCTCCTCCCATCTGCATAACCGTTCCGATCGTATCAATTCTTTTATCCGCACCATCTCCGCCGACAATCTGGGCTCCAAAAATCTTTTTTCCATCCGGAGAGAACAGAAGCTTAAGGATCAGCGGAAGCGCACCGGGATAATAACCGGCATGAGAATTCTGGCTGATCATGACTTTCTCATAATCTTTTCCGCTTACCATGCCGCGGCGGATCAGCTTCTTTTCCGCTGCTCCGACAGAAGCTGCCGTCAGATCAAATACCCTGGCAACAGAAGCGCCCTGTGTTCCTCTGTATCTCTCCTGTCCGCCTGCTATATTATCGGCCACAATCCTTGCCTGCCGATTCGCCGGACCTGCCAGCGGAATCATCGTCTTCTCTCCAAAAATCGGATCGGTAACCTCTATCACATCTCCGGCAGCATAAATATCCGGGTCCGATGTATGAAGCTGATCATCCACACAGATTCCGCCCCTTTCATTGCACTTTAATCCGGCCTGCACGGCGAGCTGGCTGTTTGGCCGCACGCCTATGGAAAGAATCACAAAATCCGCGGAAAGCTCTTTTCCACTCGAAAGTCTGACAAATACCGTATGATCCTCTGTCCGGAACGAAGCGACTCCGTCAGACAAATAAAGATCCACCCCATTCTCCCGGATATTTTCTTCCAGAAGCATAGCCATTTCCCGGTCAAAGTGCGCCATAACCTGCTCCAGCGCTTCCACAATGGAAACCTGCAGGCCTTCCCTCCGAAGATTCTCTGCCGTCTCCAGTCCGATGAATCCGCCGCCCACCACAACAGCTCTTTTATTTCTGCTGTCGGTGACCATATGGCGTATCTTTTCCGCATCCGGAACTGTCCACAGTGTAAAAATCCGGTCCGACTCTATCCCCGGAATCTCTCCCGAAGAACCTCTTCCTTTGTCACCAGAAGCGCTTCTTCCGATTTGATCACATTCCCGACATAGTAGGGCAGGCCGCAGTTTGCGTACGAAATATATGGTCCTCTTTCCAGAAGCACAATCTCCGCATCCTCATCCAGCCTGCGCAAGCGGGCAGCGCAGCCCGCGCCCGCTGCCACTCCTCCGATAATCACGGTTTTTTCCAACCCTAATTCCTCCTTTTTCTCTGCTTTGTCCCGCAGCTTTCTCCCACTGCTTTATTCCACTGCTTTATCCCGCAGTTTTTTCTATACTCCGCCTCGTTCTGTCCTGCTTTCTCTTCCTGTCACCCGGATATCTGATTTACAGTCCCAGCATATCTTCAATTTCATCCCTGGACTGAACGCCAACCGAGCTCGTCACTGCCTTACCATTCCGAAAGACAAGCAGGGTAGGGATGCTTGCTATCCGATATGCCGCAGCAAGCTCTGGTTCCTCATCTACGTTTACCTTGCCTACCTTGTATTTTCCCCCTGCCTGCGCAGCAATTTCCGAAATGACCGGTGAAAGCATCCGACAGGGTCCGCACCAGGCGGCCCAGAAATCCACCAGAACCGGTACCTCTGCCTCTAAGACTTCTCTCTGAAAATTATCCCTGGTAATTTTTATTTCCGCCATGTCAAGCTCCTTTCGCCTCATAGATAACAGTTTTCACGTATTCCCAGCAAGTCTGCTGATAAGATTACTTTATTCCTTCCCCCTCCTGATTTCCGTGACATGGTCACATAGAGAAGAAAAAACACAAAAAACTTTTTTCCGAAAATCAATCCCGTTATTAATGTTTTCATAACTAATGCCATCAATGAGCGGATAATCCGTAAAAGGTTCCATTCATTTTGCATACCTCCCATAGCACCAAACGGCGATCTCTGCAATCAGATCTTTCGGCAGCGGTTTTGTATAGGGCAGCCGGATCGTTCCCTTACTCACATCATAATCCACCAGTTTATCAGCAAAAACTGTCGTTGCTTCTCCACCCGGATAAAGCCCCAGATGCTTTTTCGACGCCGCGAAGTGAATGAGATTTCTGCCCTTCCAGTATGTTGGCATACTCCATGAAATTTTCTCCTGTGCTTCCGGTATGACGCTGCGGATGATCTGGCGGACCTCATTCAGGTACGCCCTTACGCTTTCATCCTGTTCTTCAATGTACTGATCTACTGTTTCGATCTTGCCGCAGTAATGGCCCTGTCCTTCACGGCTGAAACTCCGACCGCACTTGGGGCATCTCCACATATCCGCTATCCTCCCGATTACAATATCGCCCGGATATCTCCGACAATTCTCTTGTTGGCGAGATTCCGCAGATACTTGATGAATTTTTGCAACTAATTCTCCTGTACTAAATGGCTTTGTAATATATTTATCTGCTCCAAGCGCATACAACAAAAGTTTAATAAGTAACGCTTATACATTCCTCACTTATTTCAAGTCATCTCTAATGAAGTTTGTCCATGCGTGTTCTTCCTTTTCAGGCATGCCATACTCAGCCTTGCCAAGCGCTATACTCTTCATCAAAAATGTCATGTTCCTGGCAAGAACTCGCATATTGTAAAGTCCCTCCTTATCATAGGCAGCCTCACCCTTCTCCATGCCGTGTATACTGTTCCAGTATTCACTGGAAGCCACCGGCATACCCGATATAGTGAAGTACTTATTCAACTCATCAAACGTAGCAGATAGGCCGCCTCGTCTCGCCACAACGACCGAAGCACCTACCTTCATCGTCTTGTCAAAGTGTGTACTGTAGAAAAGTCTGTCTAAGAATGCTATCAAGGTTGCATTTGCAGACGCATAATACACCGGGCTTGCTACCACAAGCCCATCAGCCGCCTCGAACTTCGGTGCAGCCTGATTGACCACATCATCGAAGACGCACTTGCCCTTGGTTCCGCAGGAGTTGCAGGCTATACAGCCTCTAATGTCCTGATTCCCGATGTTCAGGACTTCCACCTCCACACCTTCCTTCTCAAACACATTAACCATCTCGCCAAGAGCTATCGTTGTGTTGCCCTTAAGTCTGGGTGATGCATTTATAATTAGTACCTTCATCGTTGTTTTCCTCCTTAGCTTCATATTCTTTCCGAGTGATTGCACCAGCATCAAAAAGTCTTTTGTACTTAAAGAATTTCATCCGCAAAGAGTGAAATTGAATACGGGTGCGTTAACATCTTTACTGATGGCAGCGCACACGACATTTTATTTACGCGAACAGTGAGCCGCAGCCGAATGCGAAGTATTCGTGTGCGGCGAGCGTCGCGATAGCGAGATAAAACTCGCGCAGCGTGTTTTATCTCGTTATAAAAGATGCTCGATGGCGGCCTCATTTCTGTGGATGAATTCTACAAATTAACCACCATCAATCGAGAAACTTTCTATGGTTTTCTATGGAGAAATGCTTATAAAGAACAGAAAGAGACAACAACAAAACCGCAGACGCTATAAGAGTGCACCAAGACACCCCTCCGGCTGCATGGATATGACATCATACCTTGCGATAAGGAAAACGTGACACGTGAGGAGAAACAGAAGCCGTCATGGAAAGATCCACGGGAAGCGCGGTGACAGATAAAAAGGCCGCCCATTGCAGACGGTCATTGTTACATGTTAAAGAGATCTGCATGGCTTCCAGTGTCTACCAGTGTCAGTGTAAGGATGTCGTTCTCTATCAGATAGATGAGAAGCCAGTCCGGCTGAATGTGACATTCACGGAAGCCTTTTAGCATCCCCTTCAGTTCGTGGTCATGGTACTTCTCATCCAGTGCTTTACCCTGACGTAAAGTGTTGATGACGTCATCAAGAAGAGAAAGATCCAGCCCACGCTTCTTCATCAGCTTATAGCTTTTCTTATAAGCGGAAGTATATTTGACAGTTAAGATCATTCAGGCTTCAAGAGCTTTCTTAAGAGCTTCCATGCTGGTGTATCCCGGGACGTCAGGGTCACGGGAAATACGCTTTGCTTCATCGGCAGCGCCAATCAATTCTTTAGAGTACTGCGGAATCTCCACCTTGAAAGGAAGTCCACCTCTCAAGATGCACTGTCGTAAAAAAATATTAACGGCGCTGGACATATCCATGCCAAGTTCATTGAAGAGTTCATTGGCCTGATTTTTAACACTGGAATCAATACGAATCTGAGTTGGAACTGTAGACATATAAATCATCCCCTTTCATCTCGAATTATATTACATACAGTTTACGTTGTCAATCAATATAGCAGCAATAGTTGTCTTAGGGGCGGGATAAATCCCTGAAAGCAAATTGCTAAAAGACCGGCGCCCCTAACGCGTACTTTCCCGATGGTCTCATTTTTCAGAGGGAAACTCTGTTTAGGCAGTTTCAAAACCGCCAAGCTGGGAATATTATTTTTCGAGCAGCGCAAGGCCGTGGCTTTGCACATTACCGTTTACGGCGGCATAGATCCAATCTGCAACGCTGACGTCGTCCTCTTCAATCTCAGCCAGCACCTCTCTACCATATTTTTCTATCATTCGTGCGATGAATGCAGCACACTTCTCCATATTCCGACGACTCACTGCATCCAGCTTGGCACGCCGCTCTTCATTTCTCTGTCTGATTTCTTCCTCTGTCATTTCCGGTAAACCTCCCATGTTTTTTGGGAAGGTTTGAATAACCAATCTTGTCCGAAGTCAGCTTGTATATCTGCACCAGAACATCGATAAAGCTCTCAAAGTCAAGTTGCTGTTCTTGAGTCATATTAAGCCCTTCATCATTCCCATCAATACTTAATACACTTTACTGTTTTATAGTTAAAATCTCTTCTAACGGAAGACGCGTTGATGCAAGCCCGTTCAGATTGTCTTCCGACGCATAACCCAAAGCAATTCCCATAATGATCTCTTCATCATCCGATACAGAAAGAAGCGGACGAAGTTCCGCAGGGAACTTGACGATCTCATAAGCCGGGATCGAATCCACACCATGATCCTTTGCCGCCAGCATCAAAGACATACCAAAGGCTCCAAGATCGTAAATCGGCCATCCCGTATGGTCTTTCTCAAGGGTCAGATAAACCAACGCCGGAGCATCAAACAGCTTTTCGTTCATATTCAGAAAATGTACAATGTCCGGATCTCCAGTATAATCTGCAATGTAGCTCATAAAATCTGCCATGTTCTTCTGGCTGCGTTCTGAAAAATTGGTTCGATGGCCTGTCGGCATATCCGGCGATCCCTTAATCTTATCCGCATACTTCGCAATCCAGATCTTCTTAATTTTTCTCATGGTTCCGTATGATATTATGATGGTTATTTCTTGTCCTGCTCTATCTGGGCATCCTTGATTCTGTAGTAGTCTTCCATCTTCAGATTCAAGTGCACATTAATTAATGACACCTCCTCCATATCTGCCTGCTGCCAAATTCGTCTTTCTTGAAATCTGAATTCAGGCAGGTGATCTCTATCGGTATGATCTTCAAAAGCCACATAGGCTCTTTAAGTTTCTTCAATGCTTGCAGCGGTATCTTTCTGAACTCCGCGACATTCTTATATTCATCGGAGAACGGCTCGACTAACTCCACTGTTCCTTCGATCTGCAGTGACCTAAGTTCGCCAAAGGAAGCACTCGTCTCGAAGACCGTTGCCGCAATATGCTTATTCTCCTTCAAGGCTTTGAACTTGAGCCCGCCTTCGGTGAAGATCCAAAGTGCTCCCGCATACCAACTGTACTCAAGCGGCGTGCAGCGAATAAAATCCTTCGTGGCCGTTGCCAGGGCAAGAACCTTATGGGATGATAAGAACTCGTCTATCCAGCTATACAGAGCATCATCATCTAGCTTCTTTTCGATTTCATCTTTTCGAGTCCAGAAGGACTCAGCTTGTGCGTACTGTTCGTCAGTCATTTATTCTTCCTCTTTCCCTGATCGTTGTTCTGAGAAATATATTGATTGCCGCGGTCATGTTCAGACCCAGCTCGGAAAAAATCCTGTCGGCCTGGTCTTTTATTTACGCGAACAGTGAGCCGCAGCCGAATGCGAAGTATTCGTGTGCGGCGAGCGTCGCGATAGCGAGATAAAACTCGCGCAGCGTGTTTTATCGCGTTTCTTTCTCGGTTCTGATATTCAAATCCGCAGTCGGCATAATATTCATCTCCATTCTGTCTATATAATATGCGTTTACTCGTCGACTATCAATACATTGTCATTATATATTGTGCGATCTCCTATAATACCACCTTTACAAGTTGTGATTGAATGCTACATTCTATAAGTTCCATTTCACAAGAAGCCATGACTGAAACTCGACAACCATCTCAAACCCGGGCTCCCGATTGATATCGGGGCATAATCCCGCATACGCAAAAATGTCCCTAAACCATGATGGCTTAGAGACATTTTTACGTGCGCCTGGCGGCACACGTATAAAAAGACCTCTCACTCTATTTGCCGTTGAGTGAGAGGTCTGATAACCCTTGTATTCAATTTATTTGAAAATTATTTTTTCAAATAAAGACAAGAACAGTACTTTCCAACCTCCAAAAGAGGAGAGACACATTTTTCATTCCTTTTTAGCTGTATCACAACGCATCTGCCCAATGCGGATTTTTCAGTAATTCGCGTCCAACTCCAATCAGATCAGCAGCTCCAGATTTCAGGAGCTTTTCTGCATCATCTTTTGTCTTGACGCCTCCTGTCAGCATGACGGGGATGGTTACGGCTTTCTTGATAGCAGAAGACATATCCTGAAAATATCCCGGCTCAGTATGCCCTTTTCTTGAATAACGACACATCCCGCCAGAAACATTGATCATATCCACGCCTGCTTTTTCCAGCACCTTTGCTGCATATACACTGTCTTCGATTGTACTTCCTCCGTCCATATAATCGCAGCCGCCCAAACGGACGGAGATGGGGTAGTTATTACCAACGGCATCTCTGACAGCCTCAATTACTTCTCTGTGCAACCTTAATCTGTTGTCCAAAGTGCCACCATACTCATCATTTCTGTGATTTGTCAACGGCGAATAAAACTGATTCAGCAGGTAAGCGTGCGCGGAATGAATCTCAATACCGTCATACCCGGATTCTTTTGCCCGCACCGCCGCTTTTGCGAAGCATTCCACAATTTCGGCAATCTGCCTCTTTGTCAACTCGTCCGGAGCAGTTCCGTCGCCCATCATCGGAGTTGACGGAAGGACTATTCTGCTTGCCGAAACAGCTTTCAGACCAGTCACGGAACTAGGTGCGGCGGAACCGGCATGATTAAGTTGAACCATAGCTTTTGTCCCGCTTTGATGAATGACATCGGTCAGCTTTCGCAAGCCGTCTATATCATCATCACTTGAAATGGAGAGTTGCTTTGCTTTTGCCTTTCCCTGCTTCATAATATAGCTGTGTTCGGTGATGATCATTCCGAGATTCCCGCTCTTTGCCCTTTCCCCGTAATAATCCAACATCGTATCCGTAACTTTCCCATCCTCCGTACTTTGATAAGTGGCAATCGGGGGCATAATGATTCGGCTGTTCAGTTCCATCGTGCCAACCTGTATTGACTGTTTTATCATGATAAAGTACCATCCTTTCTTTTATCTGTATCTTTGCTTTTCGAGCCCTACCGTTGTTTGAGCCGAGTGCCCCGAACAAAGAACCGTCTCGTTTGGCAGGGAAAAAATTTTGTTGATGATACTGTTTTGTAAATCTATCAGATTCCCGCCCGGATATTGATAGTTCCCAATGCTTCCCTTGAAAATCGTGTCTCCCACAAATGCAACGTGATCATTGGAGGAGTAGTAGGTGACGGAATCCGTCGTGTGTCCCGGCGTATAGATTACGTGCAGGAAAAAAGACGGGTTTGCTTCCAGCGTGATATTGTCCCCATCATCTATAAATGTTGCATCTCGTATCGTAATCGGAGGTCCGCAGAGAGCCGACAGATTTTTTCTGGCATCCAGCAGATAATCGTTCGCTGTTCGATAGGCGAGTACGGGAAGATTTAATACACGGCGGAGTTCGTTTGCCGCTCCGGTATGATCAAAATGCCCATGTGTAAGCAGTATTTTTTCGATTTCCCAGCCGTTTTCTTTGATAAGCTCAAGCAGTCCTGCAGCTTGTGCGCCGGGATCAATTAAAAAGCCATGCTGTGTTTTATCGTCAATGTAAAAGAAGCAGTTTTCTTCAAAATATCCTTTTACCGGAACCTCTATAATCATAGCTCAACCAATCCTGCAGCCATCCGGACCGCAGGTCATTCCTTGTTCCATGCCAGCCTCCGTCTCCTGCTCCAATGCTTTTTGAAGCGTGGCCTTCATGCCCTCTACACTCTGTGCGCCGGAAATTCCATACTTTCCTACTACAAAAAACGGAACCGCGTGGATGCCGTTTTCGAACGCTTCCTTCTCGTCTAAAATCACTTCATCCCGGTACTTGTCTGAATCCAGGACTTCTCTGACCTCTGCTGCGTCCAGTCCGCACGCTTCACCGATACTCTGGAGAAGCGCTTTGTCCGCAAGTTCTTTGTTATCGGTAAAATATGCTTTGAACAGTGCAGAGATAATACGCTCTGTCAGTGCCGGATTTCCTTTGCTCTGGGCCAGTTTCGTCAGGCGATGTGCATCCATTGTATTTGTAAAAAGCGTAGAGGCGTACTGGAAATCAAGTCCCTCAGCAATTCCCATCTGAGAGATGGTTTCAATCTGCCTCCCGGCAGCTTCAAACGAGATTCCGTATTTATCAGCAAAACGTGTCTGCGTGTCGCTGACTGCGTGTTCCCCTGCGGAAGGGTCTAACTGGAAGGCTTTCATTTCAAGCTGCACATTTCTCATTTCAGGGATAGATTCAATCGCTTTCTTTAGACGCGCCTCACCGATATAGCAGTAGGGACAAGCGTAGTCTGACCAATACGTAATTTTCATCGTTGCAAACTCCTTCAAAATAATCGAACGTGTTATATTTGCTTCTGCTTGCAATTGTACTGAACATGTTCTATTATGTCAATAGTCAAAATGAACTTGTTCTAAAAGGAGAATGACATGGCAAAAAAATGTGGGCGGCCTGCGAAAAGTGCAGATCAAGTAGACAGCAAACAGAGAATCATAGATACAACCATTGACCTGATCCGAAAAAATGGAGCGGATGATATCACCGTGAGAAATGTGTGCGCCGCAGCAGATCTTTCCATCGGAACATTTTACCATTATTTCAGAGACAAAGATGACCTGCTTATGTACTTTGTCCGTGAGACTTCCTTTGAAAGCTGTTCTCTGAAAACACCCCTCAACAAGATCGATGAGCGCATTTCAGAACTGTATATGCTTCTCATAAACCGATACATGAGTTTCGGCCTTGACTTTATGAAGAGCTTCTATACTGCCGGAAACCGTTCACTTTCAGCCTATATGTCGGAAGTTGAAGGACAATTTGAGCCGGATACCGTGATGGCCCGCAGCGAACGGGAAATAACGGCGGCGCAGGCTCAGGGAATTATCAAAAAAAGTGCAAATATCCATGAAATATGTATGGACATCTGCACAATCGTTAAAGGCTGTATTTTGGAATGGTGCCTGATGGAAGGAAATATGAATATAAATAGTGCTCTGCAACGGATTATAAATCTGTATTTCCAGAGTTACCTGAATTAGAGATTTTAGGAAATGTAGTAGTCAATTGCGCTCCCTGCCGATCTGAGCATCTTCAGTCCGCCAAAGGAAGTGCTGTGTCGCATGATCCTTCCACAGCATCCGCAAATCACCCTGCCTACAAATGGCCACCTCCCTCCGGACATGAAAAGAGAGCCGCTGTTACACGACTCTCGGATATTTATAGTGCTTGTATTTACTTATCTGCCAGCGGCAATTTCCTCTTTGTAAATTTTATGCGCATATATCAATGTTGCAATCGTAATTATTATTCCAACCACAAGTGTAGCCATCACTGCAGCAAATGAGCTTCTCATAATAATAGCCGCTACTATTGCAAACACTCCTTCAAACATCAATGTTACGGCTCCAAAGAAATTCGTTTTTCTCCACGTGTTGTCATTATACATACTCCAGCTCACTCTCACTCCAACCGTACCATTAATGCGTGTTTTTGTCATGAAATTGCCTAGTATAAGAAATCCCAAGCCCATTAAAATGCATGCCACTCTTCCAATATCAACATATTGCTTTTCAGCACCTGACACAGCCTCAGTATATGAACCATATAAAATAAAGCCCTGCATCACTGTAAACATTACAGACATACACAAACCAACAATACTAAGCACTTTTGCGTTTGATTTTGCACCAGCAATTTCTTTTTCATCCTGGGACTTGTCAGCTTTATTCTCATAATATCTCGTAAACAAGGTCCAGAATAATGACATTGCCAGAATAATGACCGGGAATAACAAGTTCTCATACTTCGAGCCCCAGCGATCTATATTTCCAGCCATGTCATAATGCATCGGAACATTATCCGGCATAAACTGTAAAACGATTGCCGTACCAGCTAAAGAAACAAACGAAATAATCCACATGATCTTTTTCATCACTTGCCACCTCCGAATTGTCCTATCCACAGGATCAACTCATCAAAAACGGATGTATTGATCTCGTAGTAGATAAAGTTCTTCTGCTTATATTCCATGATCAGGTCAGCACCTTTAAGCAGTTTCAGGTGATAAGACAATGCCGCTGGCGTTATTCCAAGCTGTTCTGCGATTTCTCCGGCATTCATCCGACCATTTTTCAGCATTACGAGTATGTCTCTGCGTTGCTTGTCAGCTAACACTTTGAAAATATTAGTATCGCTCATAACTCACGCTCACTCAAAATCTATTTCAAAATATTTTTAAATTACATGGTCAGTATAAATCCGAAACCATATTTCTGTCAACAACTATTTCAAAATATTTTTAAAAAGAAAAGAGCCATATTTGCTATGACTCTCTTCCAAACTTCTCAATTCCTCAATTATTCTTCCCAGAACAACTCATCCAATGTTTTGTCCAAAGCTTGTATGCTCTGATTTTATAAACCGGATTTAATTATTATGGATCATGATGCTTTATTAAGCATATCATGGATATATGTCCGAAGACCATCCTCCGTGTCTATGCCGTATTTCTGGTTTATAAGGATATAATCCGTTCTTTCGGCAGAAGCTCACTGGAAGGAATGCTGTCTCCATATCCTTTTCTCGCTTCCATATCCCATCACTTCCTGATAAACTGGTCTTCTGTGTCCGGAGCCTCGGCGTCGATATAGCGTTCTGCTCTCATATGCAGGTCATATTTCTCCCGAAGTGCCGATATCTTTCCCATCATCGGTGAAGCATGATGCAAATCGATCGCTGCCTGATCCTCCCAACTGTCGATCAGTAAAAACTGTTTCCGGATCATTCATTGGCAGGAAGTACTCATATCGAAGATTTCCGGCCTCTGCGCGGATCGCTGCAGCAGTCCCGGAGGATTCCATCTCCTCCGCAAATTTACGTGCACTTCTGCCTTTTCCTGTATAGTACAGATTAACTGTGATAGCCATGATCAGTCCCCTTCCTCATCTGTTCTCCGTATTCCGATCCTCTCAAGCAGTTCTCGGTTGCGCTCCAGCATGTTCCAGATACCGTCCTCCGAGAGTACACCTCTCTTCAGCTTGTCCGGGAACTGCCCCGCTTCATCCGCCGCGAAGTCCGCTTTCCACTGCGGGCTCGTATAATAAGCTTCCAGCTTCTGTATCTCCGCCTGGAATGCTTCATATTCCTCGATCTTCTTTTCCAGGGCATCCATCTTCTGAATGGCATTATCCAAGATGTTTTCCATCCGGTAGACGTGCTGAGGCACGTTTTCGCCGACAAGGCGGTTCCGAAAGTGGCTCTTTTTCGCGTGATAACGGTTTACAATCTCATAATCCGGTATCCAGATCTGTGCCTCTTCGATCTGATCAAACACGAGCTGCAGAGCATCCTCCTCTGAAAGTCCTTCTTTTACCTGCTTCTTGTAGGCCTGAAACATCCACTCCGCAATTTTTTCTCTCTGCTTCTGCTTAAGCTGGCCGAAACTCTTATTCATTTGAAGCAGACGTCCGTCCACCATCTTATGCTTACTCATAACGCCATAATCTCCAGCGGCTTACCACTTCCCGGTACAAATCATCGGCCCAGAAGTCATAGAGATTCCTGTATCCCGCGACTCTTGCCTTAGCCTGCATTTCAAGCCGATACGGGACCACGCCGTCCATTGGTTTTACTACTCCGTAAAAACCCGAAAGTATTCGCAGATGCTCCTGTACATAATCAAACTGACCGTCCTCAAAGACGGCCGGAGCCATGTAGGTATACTGGATTCCATCATAGGCGATCAAGGCCGGCGTCAGGTTTCTGTGCAGATCTATATCGACCCGCATCTGTTTTGCTGGGGAGATAATTATCCTCATGCCAGTTCTTCTAGCATCTGTGCCGGGTTATCTGCCGCCTTTACTTTGTCGAAGGCCTTCATGACAATACCGTTCTCATCAATCAGATTTCAACATTATAACACTTCGATTAAAATGATTCCACTCTGCCACTCAACACAAAAACACCCCGCCGGAGCGGAGTGTCTGTCGCCTGATTTATGTTCAGTTATACCTCTATCTCGGTACCGTCCCGAAAGATGAAAATCATCTCCTTCCGGCGGCCTACTGTGACGAAATCCACCATGCGGTTTTTAAACTCCGTCTTGCTGATCGTGATTGGTTCAAATATTTTCGTCAGTTTCATAATGCCTTCCTTCAAATAGCTTATAAACAACCTGTACCGTCGATATTACAGGCAACGGGCGTATTGTCTTCATCATTGAGGAGCCCGCCCTTTTCCTTAATGATATTCAGATTTTTCTCTAAATCATTGAGGGTAATTGCACTTCCTTTTAAGTCATAATATTTCCCATTTATTTCAAGAAACAGCGTCGGGAAGGATGTGACTCCTATTTTTCTTGCCTCATAAAAGTCCGGATGGTACTTGCCCTCTTCAGAAATACGGATGAACTCCTCTGCGATCTTGTCTGCAGGAAGGTCATAGGATTTGGCGATTGATCGGATCGTCTCCACGTCAGAAAGTGATTTGCCATCCAAATAGAATGCTTCATGCATCTTTGACGCAAGATTAACATGTTCTCTTTTAGGTAAGAAGCTCCTGAGAACTCCAAATCCTATTGCGGCATCATTCGAGTCAGGAACCATACTTCCCGTCTCTAACAGGTTCAGATATGGCTTGCCGAATTCCACTCCAAAAGTATCCGCAATTCTTTTATTCGTATCACTCATATACGGAAATGCCGAAAGCGGATGACCATCCATAAATAATCCACCTGATAACGCCGTTACTTCCAATTCCGGATGTGCTTCAATAAACGGTTTAAGAATTGTTTCAAACCCATAGCACCATCCACAATAGCTGTCAAAAATATAATACACTTTCATCTAAATACCGCCTTTCTGATTTTTATCCTGGTCACAGACTTCTCATACTGTCTCTTCGCATCCGCAATCGCTCTTCTCCCTGTTCGTCTGCACCCTGTTTGAGCATCGCCAGTATCTTCTCTTTGTCCTCCGGAAGATGTCCATATACCGGCATCATGTTGGAGACATTCGTCGCATCCAGCAGAGTGTGGATATCAAGCGTCTTCACAAAGGTATACAGTTCCTGTATCTTCTCTGTCTCTGTAGCCTCTACGAACTCACCTCTTCTTACTTCCTCCATAAGCGGTGTGTCAGGGAAGATCGAGAGCCCGGAAGCCAGTACTCTGACGGGCGACAGGTGGTTTAACACTTCTGCTGTTTTGACGGCATGCCCCATACCATACTCATGACCTCCCAGCCCGTATAAGAAGATGACAGAATAATGCATTCCCGCCTCATCCATCTTGGAGAGCTGCTCCACGATATCACTGGCATGATAGCCCTTGTTCATCTTATCGAGGACAGCATCATCGCCCGACTCGATCCCGAATACGATCATGTCGTATCCCATCTCTTTCAACGACTTCAGCTCACCTACAGACTTGTTCCTTACACTATCCACCCGGCCATATCCGCCGACGGAAACACCCCAGGGCAGGTATTCTTTTATCAGGTCCATGATTCTTTTAAGCCTGTCGTAGCTCAGCAGGAACGGATCTGCCCCCTGCAGAAAAATCCGCTTTACCTTCCATCCGGAATCCCGGATCTCCTGAAGATCCTCCCGTATCTCACTCTCCGGAGATACGGAAAAAGGTGCTTCCTTGTAAAAGGTGCAAAAGCGGCACTTATTATGCGAACAACCCGACGTTACTTGTAAAAAACAGGAACCAGCCTCATAAGGCGGTCTGACGATTCCACATGAAAAATGCATACGAATTCCTCCTCATTTCTATATATCCTTACATCTCGCTTTATCGATATGTAATGGTTTAAATTAAACGGGATCTTCATCCCGTCTAATCTATGCACAACTTAAATTTCGTGACCGAAGTAGTCTGCCAGCGCAGCGAGGGTCTCTTCATTCCGTCTGTAATATGTCCACTTTCCGTGCCTTTCGGAAAGAAGCAAGCCTGCTTTTTGCAGCATATCCAGGTAATGAGATACGGTTGACTGTGATATCCCGGCTTTGTCGCGGATGCTTCCAACACACACACCGCCTTTCAGATCCACCACATCATCAAAATGTCCTCCCTGCGGCGGAAAGTTTTTCTCCGGTTCCTTCAACCACTCAATAATACTTAGCCGTGTTTCATTTGATAGTGCTTTAAAAATTTCAATCTTATCCATACGTTTATTATATCTAGCTTTCGCGATATGTCAATACTTGTAAGCAAAAAAACGGCTGATAGAGAAATATATCCTTTATACAGCTATTTCATATTTCTCTTTCAAATTATTCAACATACTGTACTTGATCATTCCCTCCAACTGCATTCTCCCGACTACTATCCCCGGAGCAATTCCCTGAGCTTTTGCAAATACCTTTTTCCATTTTGCTTATCCTTTCTTTTGTTTTTCATGTCTGATCAACAAATCCGACTTTATACAATCCAATGTTCTGCATTCTCTGCTCCGGCAAACCTTTCAAATGCATCTTCTGCATCACAGAGCAGTGTGTCGAGATCAATGTTGTTTTCAAAACAGTAGATTACAACAAGAATGTCCGTTGCAGAGTCAGTGACCATCGCCCTCGTAGAATCAGACATGGAGGATCCGAAAATTCCTTCATCATCCGCCAGCACAAGCATGTTCTCCATATCCAGAAAATCCTTGCCGATCCCAGTATAACCTTCGCCATGTTCCGCTTTGCGCAGCTTGATCGCACCATGAATCTGGCCGAGATCATATGACCCGACGGACAGGCCGCTTTTCACAGAGACCAGGTTATTCACATCGACGACAGAATTGATGTGGTACAGTTCATCCCCACGGCGAACTCTGCGAATCAAAGCTTCAGATGAAACTCTATAGCGGCCCGGGTTTCTGCCAAAAGCCTTATAAGCCGAACGGCTGCCCTTTATGCCCGGAATCTCGCTCCACTCTTTTCCTTCCACGCAACTTCTCACCTGCGGCAGGACTTCCGCATTCATATAATTCCAGAAAAGATCATCCGGCGCTTTCACATTTGCATGGAATCGTAAGATCCCAAGTCTGATCTCCGGATAGACGCTGAACAATTCCTTATCGATAGTCACATCATAATATTTCATACTGTCGCTTCCGAAATTGAAATTATTTTAAAGTTTCGCACCTGTGTTCGGAGTTTACTCTGAATTGCTCTGCTTGTCAATGTGAGAAGGCCCTTCGGCCTGTTTCAGGTCAAGCCGGAACTTAAACAGGCTTTCAATCAGCTTTGTTCTGATGTAGTCCTCCATATCAGAGTTATAATAGCCGTTCATCTTAGAGAAGTAGCGGATATATCCGGCATAGCGGTCAAGGACAGCCTGTATCGCTATTGGGTCGCCCTCTATGGCATCTGATAGAGCTTTCCTTGTATTGCTGAAGAATACACTTGGATCCATCCGGCACCGCGAGTTTATCAACGGACAGAAGATCTTTGCCACAATGTCAAGTGATGAATTCAATAAAAGTCAAAATCAAAGAGCAACATAACGTAATTCTATATTTTCTATCTTTCCTTACGCGACGATTGACTTGAGTTTCCGTAAACTGCAATAAAGAATAGATATGAAAGTTGTGTATATTCAACACAACAGATTTAGAGTTTCGTGAATAAGGCAGCGAAAACTCAAGAAGATTGACGCTTGACAGTTTCCTGAAAGTTCGCTACAATAATGAACGCAAAATTTAGTGGACTTTTCCGGATTCGATCATCTTTTTGCCACACAACTGTCTTGTGATAGTTGTGTGGCTTTTTTGTTGCCTGTATCTCGGAAGTATTAGCAGAATGGAGGACTATATCTTTATGGAAAAAAATTTTTTGTCTCTTATCAAGACGCGCCGTAGTGTACGGGCTTATAAATCGGAACCCGTCCCTTCCAAGGCTTTGGACGCTGTACTGGAAGCAGGGACTTACGCTCCTACCGGCGGAGGACATCAATCTCCAACCATCATTGCAATTACAGACCCCAAATATAGGCGGGAGATTGCATTGGGTTATCCGGCCCAGGAAGCCGGTCAGCACGCAGCACGCAAACAAAACTATATTGTTCGGATTTAATGTTCCGCTGTCTGGCGCAATTTTTTTGCACCGGACAATTTGTGGAGAGGAGGGAAAGTATGCAGACTAATAATAAAATGGCGGTTGCTCCTGTTGGAAGGCTCATTTGGCAAATGTCGATACCGCCGCTAATCTCCATGTTCCTGCAATATTCCTATAATCTGATAGACAGTGCGTTTATAGCGCGGTTGAGTGAGAATGCACTAACGGCTGTTTCTCTGTCATTCCCGATTACAACACTGATGAATGCGGCGTCTATCTGGATCGGTGTCGGCGTGAATGTACTGATTGCAGGGTATCTTGGGGAGAAAAAGCAGGATGAGGCAAATACCACCGTCACACATGGATTGTTACTGGCCTTTGGAATTGGTGCTTTGCTCAATCTTCTGTCATTACTGATTATGAAACCCTACTTTGGGGCATTCACCAATAACGAAGAAATTTATCAGTTGAGTCTTGACTATATGAGCGTATGTTCGTTCATGCAAATTCCAAACATGGTGCATATCGCAATCCAGAAGATGATACAGGCTACTGGGAACATGGTTGCGCCTATGTGGTTCCAGATTGCAGGAGTGGTCGTTAATTTTGTATTTGACCCACTCCTAATTTTTGGTATTGGTGTTTTTCCAGCTATGGGAATCCGTGGCGCTGCGGTGGCTACTGTTGCGGGCTATTTGTTATCCATGATTTTGGCATTTGCCTTGCTGCTGGGCAAAAAGCAGAAAGTGCAGATAAAGATCAAAGGATTTCATTTGCAAAAGTGGCTGATTGGCCGTATTTTCACCCTTGGACTGCCGTCTTTTATTATGAATGCCCTTAGTTCTTTTATGGTGACTTTTGTAAACTTTTTTCTGGTCGCCTATTCCGATACGGCAATCGCTTTCTTCGGTGCGTATTTTAAGGTACAGCAGTTGATTGTCATGACAGTCAACGGGCTGATCCAGGGCTGTCTTCCTATTATGCGGTTTAACTACGGTGCGGGAAACAGAGATAGGCTGCACTCTGCTTTCCGCTACGGAACCGCTTTGGTCTCCGGTATGATGATACTGGGAACATTGACCGTCATTCTCTTTCCGGCGCAGCTTTTGGAATTATTTACGGCGTCGGAAGCCATGCGCTCCTTTGGAATATCCGCTATGCGGATAATGGCGGCAAGCTATCTGTTTTGCGGCCTTTCCACCATGATTTCCACCTATTTTCAGGCCACAGAAAAAGTAGGCTTCAGCATGACAATCCAATTATGCAGGCAGATGCTTTTCCTTGTTCCCGCCTTATGGTGTCTGGACAGATTGTTCCATCTGAACGGGATCTGGCTTGCATTTCCGGTTGCTGAAACCGCCACTTTTCTCGTTGCGCTTGTGATGATGGCATGGCATCGCCGCAAAATATCTCATAAGGTATTCCAAGGAGGAAAATGATGAATGACACTTTCATGAAAGAAAAACCGGTATTACCGCTGATTTTATCCATGACCCTGCCTATGGTTTTATCCATGCTGGTTAATTCTCTATACAACATTATCGACAGCTTTTTCGTCGCACAGATTAGCGAGGAAGCTATGACGGCGTTATCACTGGTTTACCCGGTTCAAAATTTTATCAATGCTGTTGGAATTGGATATGGCGTTGGAATCAACGCCGTAATCGCCTTTTATTTGGGCGCTGGGGATCATGAAAAAGCTGATCAGGCCGCCACGCAGGGACTTGTGCTTGCCGTGATTCATGGCGTTGTTATGACAGTCTGCTGTATTACGATCATGCCGGTTTTCCTGCGGATGTTCACTTCATCTGAAGCGGTCATTGAACTTGGCGTCCGCTATTCTGTCGTTGCGTTCGCCTTTACACTCATTGTTACCGTCAGCATGGTGTTTGAGAAATTGTTCCAGGCAGTAGGAAACATGAAAACGACCATGATAAGCCTGATGTGCGGTTGCATCACAAACATTGTCTTAGATCCCGTTCTGATTTTTGGCTATGGCCTATTCCCGGAAATGGGAATCGAAGGCGCTGCACTGGCAACCGGCATCGGGCAGACTCTGACGCTTGCGATTTACCTTGTAGTCTATCTTATGCGGCCAATTCGCGTGCATATTCGCAGGCAGTACATTCTGCCCAGCAAAAAGATGGTAATAAAGCTATACTCCATCGGCATTCCCGCAACCCTGAATCTTGCGCTTCCGTCTCTTTTGATTTCGGCGCTCAATGCGATTTTGGCGGCATATTCCGAAGTGTATATTCTGGTTTTAGGAATCTATTACAAATTACAGACCTTTATCTATCTGCCAGCGAATGGCATTGTGCAGGGGATGCGCCCCCTGATTGGCTATAACTACGGCGCGGGGGAGCACAAACGGGTCAGCCAGATTTATCAGATCGTTTTGTGCATGAGTGGCATCATTATGGTGTTTGGGACAGTAATATGTCTGCTGATCCCCGGACAGTTGATGGGGCTGTTTACCCACACAAAAGCGACGATTCAGGCCGGGGAAACCGCCTTACGCATCATCGGGGCCGGGTTTATCGTCTCTGCGGTTTCTGTTACATCTTCCGGCGCATTGGAGGGACTTGGGAAAGGAACTCCCTCCTTACTGATTTCCCTTTGCCGGTATGTAGTGGTCATCATCCCGGCTGCGTTTTTACTCAGCAGGTTTTTCGGAGCGGTTGGCGTCTGGAATGCGTTTTGGATCACGGAAGCGATTACTGCGATCATTTCCCTTGTCATTTACCGCAAGGCAATCACAGGCCCGTGACGGCGACCCGAAAGCGATGTACAACGTCCTTACTCCACCGCGACGGATAAATTCCTGCTTCAAAGTATCAGGAGCTGCTGATGTTCTGAAACAAACCGATAAGTTCCTGCTGTTACGCCGTCGGCAATGCGCTTTCGCAGATCCGAACGCGCGGTCGGGGAGGCGATGCCGCCGAAAAGATCGTGCTGTTTCCACCTCCCTCAATTCGCCGTTTGACACCATGATGGCTTAGAGACATTTTTACTATTCATTCTTTAGTTCATTTTGAATATCCGTCATCACATCGGCAAGGGTAATCTTTCTCATTTCATCTTCCATGCACCACTGGACTCTTTTCAATTTTGAATCCATCGCCTTATGAATATTTCTGCCTATCGGACATTCTGGATTCGGATTCTCATGAAAGTGAAACAGTCCTTCATCTTTTACGCTGTCTACAGCCTTGTAAACATCATAGAAGGTGATCTGATCAGGAGTTTTTGTTAAAGATATCCCGCTTTTGCCCTGACTGATGCTTATAAGGCCCCCTTCTTTGAGGTTACCCATGACATTTCTGACGATGACGGGATTTACACCTATGCTGCTCGCCAGAATATTGCTGGTCACTTTTTCATCTTCACCCAGATAATCTATAACCGCAAGAAGATGGACTCCTATTGTGAACTTACTTGAGATTTGCATAGCATCGCCTCCATCTTGTAATATATGAAATTACAGGAGAAAAGTCAATGCAGGTAACAAGAATCGTTATTCACTTACAACGCTGATTCTTTCTTTTATGTGCGTGCCGGATTCGATCTCATCGACCATGGCAATCGCATAATCGGCATAGGAAATCACGCTTTCGCCCTTGCTGTTGAGAACCAGTTCCTCGCCGCCCAGAATGTACTTTCCGGTTCTTTCGCCATCAGCCTGAAAATCTCCGGCAGGGCTGACATATGTCCAATTCACATCGTCAAACTTACGAAGCTCCTCAAGTGCTTTTCCATGACCATTTACAACGGGCATAGCTGCTTCTGGGAATGGTGTCACATCAACAACTGTCTTGGTATGCTCAGGATTAACATAAAGGCTTCCTGCTCCACCTACGACCAGCAGGCGTGCATCGCTGCCGGAGAGCACTTTAGCCATATGAACGGTAGCCTCCGGGATGAGGTGAATGGCGTCGGGCGTCCAGTTGCCAAAAGCATCCACAACAACTTCAAACCCTTTTAGATCTTCGCTGGTAAGATCAAAGAGATCCTTTGTAATGGTCTTGGGCGCAACAGTCTTATTTTCTCCCCTTACGATAGCTGTAACATCCATACCACGACGCACAGCTTCTTCGACAATCAGCTTACCGGCTTTTCCGTTTGCTGCTACAACCGCAATCTTCATAATAGAATCCTCCTTAAATTTGATTCGTTCTAACATGTAATATCTACAATTACATGTTTATCATAGCAGCGCCGGTCAAACCTGTCAATACATATGTTACATGTTTTTGCAGATTATTTACGCCGAATAAGAGAATCCGATTAATAGAGGGAGGACGGTACAGCATAATGTCTGTACCGTCCTCTGTTTGTATACTCCAGCGGTTATAGCATTTCCACAGCCACAACCCCCGATAATAGCAAAGTCACAGTCTCGCCTGACAAGAATTCATCAAAATAGCCTTCCCACAGCCACGCCAGACCAACTTTCACATTTTTTCTAAAAGAAAACGCGGCACCCGCCTCACCTCTCAGAAAGACGGATGCCGCAGAAATGGCTTAAACACAGGCTTTTCCAGCCCTCTTTCAATTTGTTCTTGTTAGCAGAACCACGGTCTTAACATGCCTGGAGGCGCCGGTATGAATGTCGGGGCTCCGTCTGAAATTGTCCGTTATTTTGATTCCAACTAAAATTATCGACCAGATTACAGGCTTATTCTATCACAAAGGGAAGGCTACCGCCTCCAGATACAAACCCTTTAGCACCTCAATAAATTCATTCACTCCGTCTCTCGCATCATTCTTATGTGTGCACAAAACACAGGAAAAACTTTCTCTACAGTCGAACGGTGTCCAAGCAAACTGCCCACTATGATCATTAAGGAATCCCGGTGCCAGGCATACACCTCTTCCAGCAGCCACATTCGTAAGCGTTGTATCGTGGTCCGCACTGTTAAAAAAATTGATCTTCCCCGAAGCTATCAGCCTGTGCTGCACTGCTTTCAATGCCGGCGGTGATCCTCCGCCCACCATCAGCGTCCGCCCATACAAATCCCCTTCTGTAAGAAGATTCTTCGAAGCCAGTTCATCCTCTTTTCGGGAGATCAAATAGATATGGCTATCAAACAGATCATGTACATCAATCCCCGGTATCTGCTTTGTCTGCTCCTTCAGGGCAAACAGGATATCTGTTTCATTCCTTAAAAAACCTTCCACACCATTCTCATATTCAAACTTTGGTGTGATCTGAATATCCGGATGTCTGTCTGAAAAGATCCTCATGGCTTCAGGAAGAAAGTACACGGCCTGTCTCACCATCATGCTGATCGTGATATTATCCTTATACTTTGCGCTGAAGTTCTGCCCCTGCTCGATAGCCCGTTTCATCTCTTCCCTCATATTGGCAAGGTATGTGACAAACTGAGAGCCCGCCGGAGTAAGCGCAGCGCCTTTCCCGCTTCTCTCAAATATCGCAAATCCAACTTCATCTTCCAGAAGCTTGATCTGATAAGTCAGTGTAGGCTGGCTTACAAACATATTCTCTGCGGCTCTGCTAAAATTCAATGTGTGTGCCAGCTCTATGCAATAATCAATCTGCTTTGTATTCATAGGTTTTTGCCTCGCTATTTAATTATTAAATCAATAATAATACTTTTCGATTGGATTTCTCAAGTGCCATGTGCAACAATATACACAGAAAGAACAAACGTACAAGACAACATAATGAAATGGAGGACATACAAATGGCAAAAACATTAATTGCATTCTTTTCAAGAGCAGATGAAAACTACTTCGGCGGTGCAATGAGATATGTGAAGGTCGGCAACACGGAAATCGTTGTAAACGAGATGAAGGAGCAGATTTCCGCGGATACCTTTAAGATCGAAATGAAAGCCCCCTACTCCCCAGTTTACTTGACATGCATCGAGGAAGCAAAAAAGGATCTCAGGACAAACGCAAGACCGGAACTTACAAACTACCTGGACAGCATTGACGAGTATGACACCGTGATCCTGGCTTATCCGAATTACTGGGGAACCATGCCGATGGCTGTCTACACCTTCCTTGATGTTTATCGTACAATAAATGTACCTGAAATCGGAAAAAATATTCCCTGGAATCGGATAGGGAATTTCCCTGAAATCAGAAGGACATATTGAAACACACAACCCATATCTCT
>NZ_JBQHWP010000017.1:0-65689 GCF_052063915.1 Bilifractor sp. HCP3S3_D3 | reverse complement strand
AGGCCATTGGTTCACGACGCATACAGTCGCAGTCAATATGGCTATGACAAAAGAAAGACTGATAAACAGTGGCTTCTATGATTTAGCCACGGCCTATCAGTCTGTGCACGTCAACTATTGAAAGCGCCGTATACCGAACGGTACGTACGGTGTTGTGAGAGGACGGCGGTTAGTCACCGCCTCCTACTCGATTAGGTTTGGTCTGATGGGCATAGGTTTGGTCTAATGGACCCGGGCAGGTATTTTTCCTGCGAAACGGTGAGCCGGCCAGATGATTTTTGAACATAGCAAATGTCCGTGTATAGGTATATTGTGCCTTAGTCAGAGCAAACGAAACCAGACAGACATGCGCTATTTTCTGCTCATTTCGTGAAAAAGCTTCTGCTTCATCTCGTAGAGCCTGTCCGAGAGATCAACATAGACCTCCTGTGGATTCGTGAGCCGCTTTGTCTCGTCCCAGAGCGTGTTCTTCTCGTCTGTACAGATCTTTTGTATTTCCATTGTGGAGGGAGAAACGTAGCTGCAAAGCCCGTTTCGGAAGATCGGAATCAGCAGTTCGCGGATCCGGTAGGTTCCGCCCTTGAGCGTTGTCTTTTTCCACGTTGCGTTCGGGTCGAAGATCGTGATGTCCTTTTCGGGATCAAACTTCTCATCGGCGAGGGCAATGAGATCCGCGCGGATTTTTCCGGTTTGCTTGTCATAGAACCGGAAGATGGTCTTGTTGCCCGGATTCGTGATCTTCTCGACATTCTCGGAAAGCTTGATCTTTGGTACAAAATCTTTGTCATTTCTGTTCTTGATGGCAGCCATTTTGTATACGCCGCCGAAAGCAGACCAGCCGTTGGAGGTGATGAGGTTGGTGCCGACACCCCAGGAATTGATCCGGGCGCCCTGCTGCTTAAGAGACGTGATCAGATATTCATCAAGGTCGCTGGACGCAGAGATAATTGCGTCTCCGAAGCCTGCCCTGTCAAGCATTTCATAAGCTTTTTTGGAGAGGTATGCGAGGTCTCCGGAATCGATCCGGATGCCGTATCCCTTCATTGGAATACCTGCGTCGCGCATCTCCCGGAATACCTGAATTGCGTTCGGTACGCCGGACTTCAGTACGTCATAGGTATCGACCAGGAGGATGCATGCGGAAGGATACAGCTTTGCATAGGTACGGAAAGCGGTCAGCTCATCCGGGAAACTCATAATCCAGCTGTGGGCATGCGTCCCCTTCACCGGCACGTCGAAGAGTTCACCAGTCAGGACATTAGAGGTGCCGATACATCCGCCGATCACAGCGGCGCGGGCGCCCCAGATGCCGGCGTCAGGACCCTGGGCGCGTCTGAGACCGAATTCCATGATTCCATCGCCCTTCGCGGCGTCAACGACACGGGACGCCTTTGTGGCGATCAGAGACTGATGGTTGATAATGTTCAGAAGTGCAGGCTCAATAAACTGGGCCTCCATCAATGGCGCAACGACCTTGACGAGCGGCTCTCGCGGGAAGACAACGGTTCCCTCCGGAATTGCGTAGATATCCCCGGTAAAATGGAAGCCTCTCAGATACTCCAGAAAATCGTCGTCGAACAGACCGAGACCTCTCAGGTATTCGATATCCTCCGGAGAAAAATGAAGATTGCGTATGTAGTCGATTACCTGCTCCAGGCCGCAGGCTATGGCATAGCCTCCGTTGCATGGGTTGTTGCGGTAAAAAGCATCAAAGACGACGATCTGATCGGTTGGATTCTTGAAATAACCCTGCATCATGGTCAGTTCATAGAGATCGGTCATCATCGTCAAATTTCGATTATCTGCCATTATTCAAACCTCCGCTTATTCTGTTGATGTAATGACCAGAATCTGACGAAGTCCGGTTTTATATATATCTAAAAACAAAGATGTTCTGTCAGATGTAAGTTGCAAAAAGTATAACACTCCGGAAAGCAAAATACAACCGGCGAAAGCGGCGCCAGTGCTGAATTCCGGTTATGCTGCGGCGCGCATTCTGGCATAAAAATTGCACATCACAGCCGGCACAGGCCACATGCGCTTCCGGTCCGCGGCAACCGGGCGTTCGACAGGAAAAGACAGAATTATAATGACAGATTGACACGGCATGCTCTGACAGAGTAGAATCGAAGCACCGCTAACATGCATATGCGCGGGCAGAGGGGGCAGGATGATGGAATTTCTGATCCGGAAATTTGTAAAGAACTATCAGAACACAGATGACACCAGGGTGCGTACGGCTTACGGGACCCTCGCGGGCATTACGGGAATTATCTGCAATTTTTTTCTGTTTGCGGTAAAGCTGAGCGTCGGACTCTTCATGATGTCGATGGCGGTTATCGCAGACGCTTTCAATAACCTGTCGGATGCGGTTTCCTCCGTGATCAGTCTTGTCGCGATGCGGATGGCGGGAAAGCCCTCCGACAAGGATCATCCGTTCGGACACGGAAGAATGGAGTACATCGCCGCACTGCTCATATCAATTTTGATTGTAGCGGTTGGTATGGAGTTCTTGAAAAGCTCCGTTGAAAAGATCAAGAACCCCGGGGCGCTGAATTTTTCCGCAGCGGCAATTGTATTCCTTGTGATATCTGTGGCTGTGAAGCTGTGGATGTACTTTTTTAACCGTAAAATCGGCCGGAGAATCGGATCGGAGGTAATGAACGCGACGGCAATGGATTCTCTGTTCGATGCGATTACCACGACTCTGACGCTGGTGTCGATCGGCGTGTATTTTTTCTTTGATATCAATATTGACGGCATTGCGGGACTCATTGTATCCTTTGTAGTCATCTACGCGGGCGTCGGGATCGTACGGGATACTGTGAAACCTCTTCTCGGAGAAGCCATGGATCCGGAGCTCGCAGATAAGATCGGGAAAATAGTCGAAAGTGTGGACGGAGTGGCGGGTGCGCACGATCTGATCATACACAGTTACGGGCCGAACCGCTATATTGCGACGATACATGTGGAAGTATCTGTGAAGCATACCCTGGAGGAGGGACACAATATTGCGGACCAGGCCGAGAAGAAGGTGCTGGATCAGCTCGGGGTTGTGCTCGTCGTCCATGTTGACCCGGTGGAACTCAGTGACAGCAGAGTGCTGAAGATCCGGAATGAAGTCACCCGGGTTCTGAACATCTTGGATGAGGAACTCAAATTTCACGATTTCAGGGTGAATTTTGAAGGCGAAAAAGCCATGATTTCCTTTGATCTGGTCGTTCCTTACTCGTATTCCCAGGAACAGGAGCACAAGGTTGCGAGGCAGGTTGTCAGTCTGATGAAGGAGATCAATCCGGATTATGAATGCACGATTGTGATTGACAGGGGGATTCTGGAAGAGGTCGCACAGCCGTGACTTGAGAGAACATGGCGATCCGGGCACTGTCAACGGTGCTGTTGCTGATGGAAAATAATTACCAAAATCGGTTGTAAATGATTGCCGGGGTTTGCCTCAAGGCTGCTTTCGTGAACAGTCGGGATATGGTTGAAAAAACCGTCGAAAAAAACAGGAAATTTTTAAAAAAGTCCTTGCCTTTGCCTTTAGAATATGTTAATATTTCATGCGTGCCGTAAAGCACGCATAACATAAGGCCCGGTGGTCAAGAGGTTAAGACATCGCCCTTTCACGGCGGTAACACGAGTTCAATTCTCGTCCGGGTCACTTCTTATGAATCGGGTAAGACTTATGCCGATGTGGCTCAATTGGCAGAGCAGCTGATTTGTAATCAGCAGGTTATCGGTTCGAGTCCGATCATCGGCTCTATGGACCTTTAGCTCAGTTGGTTAGAGCAGTCGGCTCATAACCGATCGGTCCCGGGTTCGAGTCCCTGAAGGTCCATTTTGAACACAGCCTTGTGTTCACTGCTTACCTGATTATAAGAAAATAGTTTGTGGCCCGGTGGCTCAGCTGGTTAGAGCGCCGCCCTGTCACGGCGGAGGTCGTCGGTTCGATCCCGATCCGGGTCGCTCTATTCTGAACTGCTTCACGGCAGATTCGGAGTTCATATGTGTATGGGATCTTAGCTCAGCTGGGAGAGCATCTGCCTTACAAGCAGAGGGTCACAGGTTCGAGCCCTGTAGGTCCCATATTTTTTTGTACGCACAGGCTTCGGCCTGTGCTTTTTTTTACGCGAACAATGAGCCACAGCTGAATGCGAAGTATTCGTGTGCGGCGAGCGTCGCGATAGCGAGATAAAACTCGCGCAGCGTGTTTTATCTCGTTGTCTATCAGTCTAGCCACAATGTTCGTGTATCAGTCGAACCGCAATGTAAGTGACGCAGGGACTTAGATAGTATGTGGCGCTTCCGTCTTGTGCGCGAACGGTCAGAAATGATATGATAGCGATATCGATAAGATCTTCAGGCAGAAAGCCGCTTCCCGGGTATGTTTTCAGAACGGCGGAGCGGGCACGGGTATTCAGAGAAATGAGCGGAAAGAAAAAAAGATCGTGGATAAGCGAATACGAGACAGCGTTCGGTGAGAAAATCTCAGCACATGGGAAGCCGGAAGAACATCACGGTGAACAGAAAGAACGGGGACGGAGTGCGATGGGACGGCTCGGGGACCTTGCGGAAAATGTCATCGGCGCGGAGATCGAGAAGCGGTTTGAATCTCCGGTGCTCGAAGGGGAACCGGAGACGGATGTCTGGTACCGGATCCCGATACCCCGTGGAAAGTCCGGAGATGGCTCCGAGTACCATATCTATATCAAGAAGGGCAGAGTCAACTGTACCTGCGTCTTTCTGTCGGGCGGAGGAGTCGCGTGGAATGAATATACCGCGGCGCGTCCTGTTACGGGTGGGAAAGTGGCAGCCGGGCTTCCGAATTACTACTGGAACAATCTGCGGCCATTCACGCAGATCATGAACATCAATACGGGAATCACGGAAATCGGTAACCAGCACAATCCCTTCAATGACTGGAATTTCATCGTCATCACATACGCGACCGGCGATTTTCACGTCGGAAAAAACGACTTTCACTATATCGCAGAGGACGGAACAGAGCAGATCCTCCATTTCCATGGATACGAGAACTTCATGGAAGGCATGAAAGCGGGGACCGCTTTTTTTCCAAGGCCGGACAAGCTTCTGATTGCAGGGGACAGCGCAGGCGCCTTCGCGGTTCCCGCCGTCACAACACCGATCCTCGAGGATTTTTACCCGGAATGCAAAGATGTGACAGTATTTTCGGACAGCGGCCAGCTGAATTATAAAAAATGGAGGCAGACAGCGAAAGAGGTCTGGAAGACGGATCCGGTGTACTGGGAGCCGCTTGGCTCCGGCAATATCACAGTGGACTGGTACCGGCAGCTGTATCGGATCTGGGGCGACCGGATCCGTTACCTGTATGCCGGGTCGCCGAGAGATTATCTGCTCAGTTCGTACCTGAATGACGTGCTGACTCATCAGTACGGAACCAATGCGGAAGTACAGGAGGAGTATTACCGCGAGATGCAGCGGATGATCCGCTCTCTCAAGGAGATTACACCGAAATTCGGGATGTTTATATACAATTTCCGAAATCTGAGATGGTTCCTCGGGGGCACCGTTCACACTACGGTCCGGCACAAGAGGTTCTATTTTCTGACGAAATCGGGGAAGACCATGGCAAAATGGCTCGGGGACGCGGTGAATGGTATGGTTTACGACTGCAATATGGATCTGATGAGCGGCGAAGATACAGGGTCAGACTTTATGGAGGAACTGTGAGGGCCGGATGAACCCGAAGGACAAGATTGGATGAACCCGACGTACAAGAGCTGTTTCAAGCTGTTTCAAGTAGAACAGAAGAGTACGCAGCCCGTGACAGGTTTTTTTCAGAACCCGGGACATTCGAGTGATCTCAGAGGAAACAGGAAGGAAATGTAATGGCAGACATGATTCAGAAGTTTGGCAATCTTGTGGACGCACAGATTCCCGATCATCCCAATGCGGCAAGGAGGCTGCTCCTTGCCGCATATTATGCGAAAAGAGTTCAGCTGAAGAAGTTTCCGCCGAAAGAACTCAGCCCGGCAAGAAACGACATGGCGGTTACATCGATGAATGCGGTGATTCATCCTCTGGTACATCCGGAAAAAACAGGGCTGGTCAGTATTTTTACCCCCTGCGAACTTCTGCAGACCTACGGAATCTATCCTATGGTTGCAGAGGCGATGTCCTGTTATATTACAGGCGCGGACGCGGAACGAGGATTTATTGACTATGCAGGTGAGGAGGGCGTGCCGGAGACATTCTGCTCCTATCACAAGATTCTGCTGGGAGGTATTCTGTCGGAGGTAATCCGAAGGCCGCGGTTCATCGTCAACACCTCTCTCGCCTGCGATGCCAACAATCTGACATTCCGCATGGCAGCGGAGCATTACCATGTGCCGCATTTCTACATTGATGTGCCATATGAGTGCTCGGAGGAGTCTGTCCGGTACACGGCGGACCAGCTGCGTGAATTCGCGAAGTTTCTCGAGGAGGATCAGAAGAAGCCTCTTGACATGGAAGAACTGAAACGAAGAGTCGCGGCAGGAGGAAGGACCATGAAGAAGCTTGCCGCCTGTCAGACGCTGAAACATGACCGCTATCTGTCGAATGACATCACGGATGAGCTGTATGAGGTATTCGGAAATCATGTTCTGCTCGGGATGCCGGAGGTCGAGCGGTTTGCGGATTCGCTTCTTCGGGATCTGAAGAAGGCGGAGCCGTCAAGGGGAATCCGCATTCTGTGGATGCATACCATTCCCTTTTATCAGAAGCCGCTCCGCGAAATGCTGAATTTCAGCGACCGGTGTCAGGTCGTGGCATGTGATATGAACTACGACGAGTATTGCGAGGTGGATCCGGAGAAACCGTTTGAAAGTATGGCGAAACGGCTGGTTTATGATTCGTTTAACGGACCATCGGACCGGAGAATCCGAAGAAGTCTCGGTATGTGCCGGAAGCTGGACGCGGACGGCGTCGTGTATTTCTGTCACTGGGGCTGCAAGCAGACGCAGGCAGCAGCGCAGAATGCCAGGGCAATTCTGGAGGAAAACGGGTATCCGACCCTGATTCTGGACGGTGACGGATGCGATTCCGGTAATTCGAGCAACGGACAGATTGCGACGCGGATGCAGGCATTTATAGAGATGCTGGAAGCCAGAAAAGCTGGAAGGACAGATGGAAGATAGGGCAGAAATTCGGATGACAGGACAGTCGGATGAAAGATAAGGCAGAAATTCAGATAACAGGACGGTCAGATGATATATTACATGTGTAAATACACCCCGCTTGAGATTTTCGCGGGGTTTGGCGAGCAGACGCAGAGACTTGCCCCGATGGGGGATTCTTTTGAAGCTGCCGAGAGCCTCGGCCACCCGAATATGTGCGGCTACGGAAAAGGAATCCTGGAGGCCGCTCAGAATCCGGAGGTTCAGGAGCTTGTGCTGGTCAGCTGCTGCGACGTGGTGAAGAGAATCTATGACATTTTAAAGCGGCAGGGAAAACAGAGGTTTTTATATCTTCTCGATCTTCCGCACAAGACCGGTGCGGCGGAAGAAAGATATATGGAAGGGCAGATCCGCGGCCTGATATCCGCATACGCGGCGTACAGCGGAAGGCAATTTGACGCAGCGGCAGTGCTTTCGCAGTGGCCCTCTGCTGCCGGATGCGGCATGTGCGGGACGGTAAAGACAGAGTCTCAGAGAAAGAACAGTCAGGAGCATGTCGAATCTGAACAGGCATACATCAGCCTGCAGGGAGCGCACAGCCGGGAGGAGTTCCCCGAGATGATCCGAAGAGTAACGGGGATTTCCGTTCGTGACGACACCTGCACCGGAAACCGGAATGTAGAGCTTCCTGAGGAAATTTTCGCGGCCTGCCGAAGGGAAAAACAGAACGGGACAGAGTCGGAGACCGGCGTGGAGAATATCCTGATCCGCGCGTACGCACATGCGCTTCTCCATCAGATGCCCTGCATGAGGATGGCAGATGTGAAATCGCGAGGGGAACTCGGCAGAAATTCGCTTGGCATTGTGTATCACACCATGAAGTTCTGTGATTATTACGGCTTTGAATATGCCGCACTTAAGAAGAATTCGGAGAAACCGATCCTGAAGATCGAGACTGACGGAACCGGGCAGAACAGCGGACAGATTTCTACCAGGCTTGAAGCTTTTGCAGAGAGCCTTCATCTGAAGACAGAGAGGAAGAGTATGAGCGGTACGGGAAATTATACGGCGGGAGTGGACAGCGGCTCGTCCAGCACGGACGCCGTTATACTGGACCAGAACGGAAAGATCGCGGGGTGGGCGATTGTGAGCACCGGGGCAGGCGCTTCATCCGGAGCAAAGAAGGCACTGGACGAGGCTCTTCGGAAGGCGCATCTGAGCCGGGAGGATCTGCGCGGCATCGTCTCTACAGGATACGGAAGGGAGACTATCGGAATCGGTGACGCTTCCGTCACAGAAATCACCTGCCATGCCAGGGGCGCGCATTATCTGGATCCGGAGGTCCGCACGGTTATCGATATCGGCGGGCAGGATTCCAAGGTCATCCGGATCGACGAAAACGGAACGGTTCAAAGCTTTGTGATGAATGATAAATGTGCTGCGGGAACCGGGAGATTTCTGGAGATGATGGCAAAAACCATGGAGCTTTCCATGGAGGACATGAGCAGAATCGGATTGAAGTGGAAGAATGAAACACAGATTTCCAGTATGTGCACCGTGTTTGCCGAATCCGAGGTAGTATCGCTGATCGCCCGCAATACAGCAACCGCTGACATCATTCACGGGCTGAATGTCTCGGTGGCGAACCGGACCGCCGGCCTTGTAAAACGCGTGCACGGGGAAGGCGCGTACATGATGACGGGAGGCGTTGCGCGAAACCGGGGAATTGTAGAGGCTCTGAGCGGGCGGATCGATGAGAAAATCCGCGTATCGGAATATGCGCAGCTCTGCGGAGCCATTGGTGCCGCCCTGATTGCGGCAGAATAATTCTGCAACTATGGGAGAATATCAGATACACGCGCAGCTCTGGTGATCTGCGAGGTATTTTTTTTAAAGGTGGCAAAAAGGAACGAAACGTTTTACAATATTAACAGCAGGGATATAAGCTTAGAAGCAGCGAAGCAGCGAAGCGGCGAAGTGTTGAGGTGTTGAAGTGTCGAAGCGGCGAAGTGACGCGCGGCTTATACCGTTTGCGCCCATCCCGCGGAGCATGGCGGCTTACCATGCATTGCAATAGCGATGCAGCATAAAATGATTTAGAATTAATCGGAGGTGTTTATCCATGGATATGAGCAGGGGCTCGAAATTTAAGGACGGGATACGGATCGCGGCTGCCGCGTACCTGATCTATCTCGGTGTAAAGGTAATCAGTGATGTGATGAAGGGAGCGACCGAAGGCCGCCAGATCCTTTTTGTGATCTTCGGAATCGTGTTTATTGCTGTCGGAATCTGGATCGGACTTTGGTCGGTGAAAAGCCTGTTAAAGGAGGCGGGAAAATCAGACGGTGGATCCGGGACGGAGGAAAATGACCGCAATATAGAGAAGTCGGAATCTGTAACCGCGAAGAAAGATCCGGAGCGGATCGAAGCGGACGCAGCAATGCCGGAGCATGGTGAATCAGAGCGGGTGGAACAGAAAGACGCTGAATCAGAGCAGTCGGATAAAAATCGTACAGAATAAGGGCACGTGCGGAGCGACGGCGGGCATACTGAGGCCGGCGAGTATAAGAACAGATGTTTCGACAAATCATATGGGAGAGGAAGTCCGCGTCGGATGTGCTATGTAGTTTTCGCACAAGAAAATAATAAAATTTTTGTGAAAAAATAATGTGGCACAAGATATGGTAGACATAACGAAACGGCGTGCGTACATCTGGTGCGAAGGCACGGGAAAAGCTGTGTTTGTGCCTGTTTCAGCGGTTTTCCGTGTTTGCATTTAAAATAATTTTTGCGTATAATTGATTTATTTTGAAGGGTGAATTGCTTTTATAATATTTTAAAACAGAAGGTTGAAGTATTATGATAAATGCAATTCAGGAAAGTGCGATAGAGGAATATATTTCGTATCTGCACAATGAGAGAGAGACCTCCTATAATACAGAGATCTCTTACGAAAGAGACTTGAAGAAAGCGGCGGATTATTTCTCGGAAAACGAGATCTGTGATTTCTGTCTGGTAACGGAGGTGAATCTGCATTCGTACCTGCTCTATCTGGAGGAAAATCATAAATCAGCCGCCACCGTATCGCGAAGCATTGCTTCGCTTCGCTCCTTTTTTCAGTACCTGGTGCGCAGCCGGAGAATCCAGAAGGATCCGACGGAGAATCTGAAACCGCCGAAGGTGGAGAAGAAGGCGCCGGAGATACTGACTGTTGATGAGGTTGACCGGCTGCTTGCGCTTCCGGACCGCAGAACGGCGAAAGGAATGCGCGACAGGGCTATGCTTCAGCTTCTTTATACGACCGGGATGCGTGTGAGCGAGCTGGTTCACCTGAAGATGGGGGATGTGGACCTGGAATTCGGTTATCTCACATGCAGTGATCATGACAGAGAGAGAAGAATACCGCTGGAGCAGGGAACGAGGATTATTGTCGAGGAGTATCTGGATTCCGCCCGTATGGAGCTGCTGAAAGGAAAGGAAAGCGAGTACCTGTTCTGCAATTGCTCCGGCACGCCGATGAGCCGGCAGGGATTCTGGAAGGTTTTGAAGAGCTATGCGTCGGGGGCGGGAATTGAAAAGGATATCACACCGCATACGATGCGTCATTCCTTTGCGGCGCACCAGCTCCAGAAGGGAACGGACCTGAAAAGGGTCCAGCAGATGCTCGGACATGCCGATATTTCAACGACACAGATCTATTCCAGAATCATCGGCTAGAGTATGCCGGTTAATTTTCAAATCGATACGTGAAATTCTTGAAGGGGAACAGGGAGGAAGGAACTGCCGAGGCAGTTCCTTCCTCCCTGTTCCCTGTAAAAAACTTCCGGAGGCACAGGAGATTCTGTGTATCGGGAGCAGAAGAGCCCGTCCATCAGGCACAGGAGATTCTGCGTATCGGGGCGGGGCAGAAGCTTCCGCCCTCCGGGCATAAGACATCCCTCCGGACAGAACCAGGAATGCCGCTTTCTCACCGGGATTCCGTCATATCTGCGCGAGGCATATTCAGCATAAAGCTGCGACTTCGTAAATCAGTCTTTCGGTTTCGTCCCAGCCGAGGCAGGGATCGGTGATCGATTTTCCGTAGACGTGTTTATCTGTTCCGATTGGCTGACATCCGGGTTCGAGATAGCTTTCGATCATCAGGCCCTTCACCAGCTCGCGCACACGTGGATCATACTTTCTGCTGTTCAGAACCTCCCTTGTGATTCTGGGCTGCTGGTCGTATTTTTTACCGGAATTTGAGTGGTTCGTGTCTACGATCACCGCGGGGTTCGCCAGAGTCGTTTCATTATAGAGTCTGAGAAGAAGTTCAAGGTCCTCGAAATGATAATTCGGAACGGACTCACCGTGTTTATTTGTCGCGCCGCGGAGAACACAGTGCGCCAGGGGATTGCCGTCCGTCTTGCATTCGGAGTTTCTGAAGATAAAGGTATGTCCGTGCTGTGCCGCGATGCAGGAGTTGATCATGACGGACATGTCGCCGCTGGTAGGGTTCTTCATTCCGACGGGGATTTCAATGCCGGAGGCTGTCAGACGATGCTGCTGGTTTTCTACGGACCTTGCGCCGATTGCGACATACGAGAGAATATCATCCACGTAGGACCAGTTCGCGGGGTAGAGCATTTCATCGGCAGCAGTCAGACCGGTCTGCTCCATGGAGTGGATGTGAATGTTGCGGACAGCGATCAGACCGGCTTCAAGATCCGGTTTGCCCTCCGGATCCGGCTGGTGCATGATGCCTTTATAACCCATGCCGGTGGTTCTGGGTTTATTGGTGTAGATTCTGGGGATCAGAAGCAGACGGTCTGCAACCTTGTCCTGAATCTTTGCCAGGCGCTCGGTATATTCCAGAACAGAATCTTCGCTGTCTGCAGAGCAGGGACCGATGATCAGGAGAAATTTATCGGATTCGCCGGTGAAAATTCTGCGGATTTCGTCGTCCCGGGCTGCCTTGATCTTCTTCAGATTCGCAGATACCGGAACCCGTTCCTTAAGTTCCTCTGGAGTGGGAAGGTTTTCCATAAATGTAAAGCTCATAGTGTCTTCCTTTCGCCGGCAGAGAGCTGCCGTTACAATGAAAACCAGCATAAAAAACTGGCCTCACAGAAATTATCTATAAAAGAAAATAGAAATTATCCATGAGAAGCAACTTAAAACAAAAACATAATACACCAAGCCGGCTGTGATGTCGAACAAATCTGAACCATTGCTTTTCATGCGGGAGAATATGATTCACTGCTGCTGATACGGAGGAGTCTGCAGCGCGGTGCTGTTGCCGATGCTGTTACAGGGGAATGCTCAGCGGCTGGGCTGCTACAGGGGAATGCTCAGGGATGTTGCCGAGGAATGATCCGCGGCTTGACGCAGGGCGCAGGCAATGCTATTCTAAGGACAAAAAACTGTAGTGTTTTAGTAGGCTTTTATATTCGCGGAGCCCAGCCTGCGGGGCATGGGCCTGTATATGAAAATAGTATCAGACAGGGTTTGGTGATTTATATATGAAATTATCGACGAGAGGGCGTTACGGACTGCGTGCGTTGATCGATCTTGCGTCCCACGAGGATGAGGGCGCGGTCTCCACACAGAGCATCGCTCAGAGACAGAACATATCCGAAAGTTATCTGGAGCAGCTGATTCGCATGTTGAAAAAAGGCGGGCTCGTCCTGAGTGTCCGCGGAGCGGGCGGCGGGTACCGGCTGGCAAAGAGGGCATCCGAGATCTCGGTCGGCGACATCCTGCGGTGCCTTGAGGGAAGTCTTGACGCGGTGGAATGCCCGGCAATTGAGGGAAGTGACTGCGACAGCGCAAATGCGTGCGTATCCAAGTTTGTATGGAAGAGGATCAATGACGCTATAGCACAGGCGGTCGATTCCGTATGGCTGTCTGAGCTGGTAGAGGAAAGCCATAAGCTGCAGACGGCGCAGGCAGAGGAAAGCCACAGGCAGCAGTCGACACAGATTAAGAAAAGCCACAAGCTGCAGACGGCGCAGAAGGAAAATAAGGGCAATTCAGCCGCTCGGGACGGCGATGAAATCAACGCACGGATCATACGCGAGATTCAGAATCGGGGGCTTTGATATGATATATCTGGACAATGCTGCGACAACGAGGACAGATCCTGAGGTAGCAGAGGAGATGCTGCCATTTTTTTCCGAGGATTACGGGAATCCCTCCGGGATTTACGGGATCGCGCAGAAAAGCCGGGCAGCAGTGACTGAAGCGAGAGAAAGAACAGCTCATGTACTGGGGTGCAGAGCGGATGAGATCTATTTTACATCCTGTGGAAGTGAGTCAGACAACTGGGCGCTGAAGGCAGCGTTTGAGGCATATAAGGACAAGGGGAGACACATCATCACGACGAAGATCGAGCATCCCGCAATCCTGAATACCTGTGAGTATCTGGAGAGAGAGCGGGGAGCAGAGATTACCAGACTGGATGTGGGCCCCGACGGGATGGTGGATCCTCGTGAACTGGAGAAATCGATCCGGCCGGATACGATCCTGATCTCTGTCATGACGGCCAACAATGAGATCGGAACCATTGAGCCGATACGTGAAATCGGTGAAATCGCCCGGCGGCACGGCGTGCTTTTCCATACCGACGCGGTACAGGCATTCGGACAGATTCCGCTGAATGCGGATGAACTGAACATCGACATGCTGAGTGCCAGCGCACACAAATTTAATGGCCCGAAGGGAGCCGGTTTTCTGTATATCCGGAAGGAAGTCGGAATCCGGTCCTTCCTGCACGGCGGCGCGCAGGAGCATAACCGAAGGGCCGGGACAGAAAATGTGCCGGGCATTGTGGGACTCGGAGCGGCGGCGAAAAAGGCGGAGGAAAATCTCGTTCAGAAGATGGAGAAGGAAACCCATCTCAGGGATTATCTGATCCGCAGAATCCGGGAGGAGATACCGAACGTAAAGCTGAACGGCCCGGATCCGGAATCGGCACTGGACGGAGATACACGAACTTCGGCGGGACGGCTTCCGAACAATGTGAATTTTAGCTTTGAATTTGTAGAGGGAGAATCCCTTCTGATCATGCTTGATATGAGACAGATCTGCGCGTCCAGCGGCTCCGCCTGTTCCTCCGGTTCCCTGAGTCCGTCTCATGTACTGAAGGCCATCGGGCTTTCCGACAGCCTCGCGCATGGCGCTTTGCGGCTGACGCTGTCCGCGGAGACAACGAAGGAAGAACTCGACACTACCGTTGAGGCAATACGGGAAATTGTGGAGAGACTGCGCGGTATGTCGCCAAGGTATGAGGCGTACCGGAACGGAACGCTGCAGGCGGAGACGGAGACAGGAAGAAAATGAGCAATAGAAAAACAGTAGTAGTCGGTATGTCGGGCGGTGTGGATTCGTCCACCGCGGCATATCTGCTGAAGGAAGAGGGATACAATGTAATCGGAGTCACAATGCAGATCTGGCAGGAGGAAAATGAGTGCCAGATGCAGGCAGAGGGCGGGTGCTGCGGCATCAGCGCTGTTGAGGACGCAAGAAGAGTGGCAGAGGTTCTGGACATACCTTATTATGTCATGAATTTCAGGGATGTATTCCAGGAAAAGGTGATCAATTATTTTACCGCGGAATATCTCGCGGGGAGAACACCGAATCCGTGCATCGCCTGTAATCGTTACGTGAAATGGGAATCGCTTCTGAAGCGCAGTCTGGAGATCGGGGCGGACTTCATAGCAACAGGTCACTATGCCAGAATCCGCCATCTGGACAACGGCAGGTACGCGATCGCGAATTCTGTGACCGCCGCGAAGGATCAGACGTACGCGCTTTACGGGCTTACGCAGGAGCAGCTGTCGCGAACCCTCATGCCGATCGGCGATTACAGCAAACCCGAGGTGCGGAAAATCGCGGAACGTGCCGGCCTTCCGGTTGCCCATAAGCACGACAGTCAGGAAATCTGCTTTGTGCCGGACGGGGACTATGCCGCCTTTATCGAAAGAGATACCGGAAGGAGGATGCCGGAAGGCAATTTTGTCACGAAGGACGGAAGAGTGCTGGGGCATCACCGCGGAATTACTCACTACACCATCGGCCAGCGGAGAGGCCTGGATCTTCCGATGGGCGAAAGAGTGTTCGTGACAGAAATTCGTCCGGAGACAAATGAGGTCGTCATCGGTACCGGCAGCGATGTTTTTACGGATACGCTGAAAGCAGATCATCTGACCTTCATGGGGATTGAAGATCTCCCAATGGGAGAAGAGGAACATTTCCTGGCAAAAATCCGGTACAACCACAGGGGAACCGGCTGCCTCGTAAAAAGAACGGGCGAGGACGAGATTACCTGCGTGTTCGATGAACCCGTCCGCGCCGTGACACCCGGACAGGCACTGGTCTATTATCGGGACGGCTATGTTGCGGGAGGAGGCATCATCGGGAAATGATGATGAATCCGAACAAATTCGGCCGCAGACAGGCAAAAGTACTTGAATTTTAGAGGTATATTCGTTATTATATATCCGAGGTTGTTAAACTTTAAACATAACAAACAACATTTTTTAGGAGGAAATTAAATTATGGCAGTAAGAGTTGCGATTAATGGTTTTGGACGTATTGGCCGTCTTGCATTCCGTCAGATGTTCCAGGCAGAGGGATATGAGGTAGTTGCGATCAACGATCTTACAAGCCCGGAGATGCTCGCATACCTTCTGAAATATGACACAACGCATGGCCGTTACAACGGAACCGTAGAAGCAGCAGACAACGCAATCATCGTAAACGGCAAGAAGATCACAATCTATGCCGAGAAGAACGCTGCAGATCTTCCTTGGAAAGAGCTTGATATCGACGTAGTTCTGGAGTGCACCGGATTCTACACATCCAAAGAGAAATCCATGGCACACATCAATGCAGGTGCAAAGCATGTAGTTATCTCCGCACCGGCAGGAAATGACCTGAAGACTATCGTTTACAACGTAAACCATAAGACAATCACAGCAGATGACCAGATCATCTCCGCTGCATCCTGCACAACCAACTGCCTCGCTCCTATGGCAAAGGCTCTGAATGACCTCGCTCCGATCGAGTCCGGATTCATGACCACCGTTCATGCTTACACCGGTGATCAGATGATCCTTGACGGACCGCAGAGAAAGGGCAACCTTCGCAGATCCAGAGCTGGCGCTCAGAACATCGTTCCGGCATCTTCAGGAGCTGCAAAGGCCATCGGAAGCGTTCTTCCGGAGCTGAACGGCAAGCTGAACGGCGCTGCACAGCGTGTTCCGGTAGCTACCGGTTCCACCACAATCCTTGACGCTGTAGTTGACGCTGAGGTTACCGCTGATCAGGTTAACGCACAGATGAAGAAAGAGGAGACTGAGTCCTTCGCATACAACACCGATGAGATCGTTTCTTCCGATATCATCAACAGCACTGCAGGATCCATCTTCGACGCTACCCAGACAAAGGTTCTTCCGATGGGCAACGGCAAGACTCTGGTACAGGTTGTTTCCTGGTATGATAACGAGAATTCTTACACAAGCCAGATGGTTCGTACAATCAAATACTTCGGTTCTCTTCTGAACAAGTAATTGAATTGACAGAATCTGACGCGATTGAATCATACAAAATATCCTCATAGAGGATTTTGTATGCCATATGCGTAAGACCTGAACGGGTCCGGTCTATAAAGGACCGGGCCCGTTTACTTTTTCGCGGAACCGGAACGCCGCCAGGAACAATCCGCGCGATATAATACGCATAACCGTGCGATGCGATTATCTGTAATACGCATGACCGTGCGATGTGTTTATCTGTAATATGCATATCCGGTGTCCGGCAACGCAGAAACATCTAGATAAAAGGAGAAAAATCATGGCATTAAACAAGAAAACAGTTGATGACATCAACGTAAAAGGCAAGAGAGTCCTGGTTCGCTGCGACTTCAACGTACCGCTGAAGGACGGAAAGATCACAGACGAGAACCGTCTGGTAGCAGCGCTTCCCACCATCAAGAAGCTGATTGCTGACGGCGGAAAGATCATTCTCTGCTCTCACCTTGGAAAGGTAAAGACAGAGGAAGACAAAAAGACAAAGACACTCGCTCCGGTAGCTGCACGTCTGTCTGAGCTTCTCGGCCAGGAAGTCAAATTCGTTCCGAGCCCGGTTGTCGTTGATGACAATGTCAGAGCGGCTGTAAACGAGATGAAGGACGGAGACGTGATTCTTCTTGAGAACACACGTTTCCGCAAGGAAGAGACGAAGAATGAGGATGCATTCTCCAAGGATCTTGCTTCTCTCGCGGATGTATTCGTAAACGACGCGTTCGGAACCGCACACCGTGCGCACTGCTCCAACGTAGGCGTCACAAAGTACATTGACACCTGTGTGGTAGGATATCTGATGGAGAAGGAGATCGCATTCCTCGGCAACGCCGTTGAGAATCCGGTTCGTCCGTTCGTGGCGATCCTCGGCGGAGCAAAGGTAGCGGACAAGCTGAACGTTATCAACAACCTGCTGGAGAAATGTGATACCCTGATCATTGGCGGCGGAATGGCTTACACCTTCCTGAAGGCAAAGGGGTATGAGGTTGGAAAATCTCTTCTTGACGAGACAAAGATCGACTACTGCAAGGAGATGATGGACAAAGCTGAGAAGCTTGGCAAGAAGCTCCTGCTTCCGATTGACACTGTAGTAATCAGCGAGTTCCCGGATCCGATCGATGCACCGATTGACACAGAGGTTGTCGACGCGGACAAGATCCCGGCAGACAAAGAGGGCGCTGATATCGGACCGAAGACCATCGCTCTGTACAGCGATGCAGTGAAGTCCGCTAAGACCGTTGTATGGAACGGACCGATGGGCGTATTCGAGAACCCGATTCTGGCAGCAGGCACAAAGGCAGTCGCAGCAGCACTTGCCGAGACCGATGCCACCACAATCATCGGCGGCGGTGACTCCGCGGCGGCAGTCAACCAGCTCGGATACGGCGACAAGATGAGCCACATTTCTACCGGCGGCGGCGCTTCTCTTGAGTTCCTCGAGGGCAAGGAGCTTCCGGGCGTAGCAGCGGCAAACGACAAGTAAGTAAGGTATAAGCTCTTCGAAAACGCGGACAGGATCGTCACGCGCGGAGCGTGTGTAAGAAAATGTAGGATTGCCAGAGTGCGAAGCACGAAGCAATCCGCAGCTTACACGGTTTACGACAGAATGCAAATAGAAAATACAGATTTTCATACAAGGAGGCCACTACAATGGCAAGAAGAATTCTGGCAGCAGGCAACTGGAAGATGAACAAGACACCTTCCGAGACGAAGGCACTTATTGCGGAGATGAGAAAGACATGCGCTTCCGACAGCGTAGATGTTCTGCTCTGCGTACCGGCAATTGACATCCCGGCGGCAGTAGAAGCAGCCGCAGGCTCCAATATCCAGATCGGCGCAGAGAACATGTATTTCGAGGAGAGCGGCGCATACACCGGAGAAATCTCTCCGGCTATGCTTGTTGACGCAGGCGCGAAATATGTGATTCTCGGACATTCTGAGAGAAGAGACTACTTCGGTGAGACATCCGAGGATGTCAACAAGAAGATGAAGAAGGCCTTCGAGCACAATCTGATCCCGGTTATGTGCTGCGGCGAGTCTCTGACACAGAGAGAGCAGGGCATTACCATGGACTGGATCCGTCAGCAGGTTAAGGTTGGTTTCCAGGATCTGACTGCAGATCAGGCAAAGACGGCAATCATCGCATATGAGCCGATTTGGGCGATCGGAACCGGAAAGACCGCTACATCCGATCAGGCAGAGGAAGTCTGCAAGGGAATCCGTGACCTGATTCGTGAGCTCTACGGAGCAGAGGTCGCAGAGGAGATCCGTATCCTTTACGGCGGTTCTGTAAAGCCGGCAAATGCAGCAGAGCTTTTCGCAAAAGAGGACATCGACGGAGGCCTCGTCGGCGGCGCTTCCCTGAAACCGGATTTCGGCGATATCGTTAATTACAGCAAGTAATATCCTCTGCGCAAGTCGTGGAAAATCAAGGACGGGCAAACGTCTTCGAAACGATATCATTGAATACGCGGACACTGCGCAGGCAGTGGAAAATTAAGGACGGGCAAACGGGCAGGAGCGGGTTTTCAACCTTGACTACCTGCTGTTTGCCATGTAAAATATATTCGTTAAGTAATGCCCCGCAAGCGGGGCATAAGGTTACATTATCATCAATATTTTAGGAGGAAATAAGTAAATGGCTAGAAAATGGGTCTACCTGTTCAGCGAAGGCAATAAAGACATGCGTGAGCTGCTCGGTGGTAAAGGCGCTAACCTTGCTGAGATGACAAATCTGGGACTTCCGGTTCCGCAGGGATTTACCATTACTACAGAAGCTTGTACCCAGTACTATGAGGACGGCCGTCAGATCAATGACGAGATCCTCGGACAGATCAGAGAGTACATGGGCAAGATGGAAGAGATCACCGGCAAGAAGTTCGGCGATATCGAGAATCCGCTGCTTGTATCCGTTCGTTCCGGAGCTCGCGCATCTATGCCGGGTATGATGGACACCATCCTGAACCTGGGTCTGAATGAGCAGGTTGTTGAGACAATGGCCAAAAAGTCCGGAAATCCTCGCTGGGCATGGGACTGCTACAGAAGATTCATCCAGATGTTCTCTGATGTAGTTATGGAAGTTCCGAAGAGCCTCTTTGAGAAGCTCATCGACAAGAAGAAAGCTGAGAAGGGAGTTAAGGACGATGTAGATCTGACCACAGAGGATCTGCAGGATCTTGTAAAGCAGTACAAGGTGCTTTACAACGAGAAGATCGGCAAGGACTTCCCGACAGACGCAAAAGAGCAGCTGGTTGAGGCAGTAAAGGCTGTATTCCGTTCCTGGGACAACCCGCGTGCAAACGTATACCGTCGTGACAACGATATCCCGTATTCCTGGGGAACCGCTGTTAACGTACAGATGATGGCATTCGGTAACATGGGACCGACTTCCGGATCCGGTGTTGCATTCTCCCGTGATCCTGCAACCGGTGAGAACGCATTCTACGCTGAGGTTCTGATGAATGCTCAGGGTGAGGATGTCGTTTCCGGTGCACGTACACCTATGAAGATCGACGAGATCAAGGTAAAGCTGCCGAAGATCTACGACGAGCTGATCGCCATCTCCAACAAGCTGGAAGATCACTACAGAGATATGCAGGACATGGAGTTCACCATCGAGGATGGAAAGCTTTATATGCTGCAGTGCCGTAACGGTAAGAGAACCGCAAAGGCAGCTCTGAAGATTGCCTGCGACCTTGTTGCTGAGGGCAAGATCGACAAGAAGAAAGCGGTTCTTGACGTTGATCCGCGTAACCTGGATACCCTGCTTCACGGTTCCTTCTCCAAGTCCGTTGTAAAGAACGCGACACAGATCGGCAAGGGACTTCCGGCTGCTCCGGGTGCTGCTTGCGGTAAGATTGTCTTCACCGCTGAGGAAGCAAAGAACGCTGCAAAGGACGGCGAGAAGGTCGTTCTGGTTCGTCTTGAGACCTCTCCTGAGGATATCGAGGGAATGAAGGCTGCTCAGGGTATTCTGACCGCTCGTGGCGGAATGACCTCCCATGCAGCAGTAGTAGCACGTGGCATGGGCGCATGCTGCGTAGCAGGATGCTCTGATATCTCCTTCGCTGAGGACGGAAAGTCCTTTACCCTTGGCGGAAAGACCTATCATGAGGGAGATGTGATTTCCTTCGACGGTTCCACCGGAAACATCTATGACGGCGCTCTTGAGGTTCAGGAAGGCGCAGTTGAGGATGAGGATTTCGCAAAGCTGATGTCCTGGGCTGATGAGTTCAGAACCATGAAGGTTCGTACAAATGCTGATACCCCGACTGACGCAAAGAAGGCTCGTGAGCTTGGCGCTGAGGGAATCGGTCTGTGCCGTACAGAGCATATGTTCTTCGCAGGCAACAGAATTGATGCCATCCGTGAGATGATCGTCGCTGACAACAAAGAGGATCGTGAGAAAGCTCTTGACAAGATTCTTCCGCTTCAGCAGGGCGACTTCGAGCAGCTCTTCGAGGCCATGGAGGGAGACCCGGTTACCATTCGTTTCCTGGATCCGCCGCTTCATGAGTTCGTTCCGAAGACAGAAGAGGACATCAAGAAGGTTGCAGATGACACAGGCAAGACTGTAGATCAGGTTAAGGCTGTAATCGCAGGACTGGTTGAGGCGAACCCGATGATGGGACATCGTGGATGCCGTCTGCCGATCACCTATCCGGAAATCGCAGTAATGCAGACAAAGGCTGTTATCCGCGCTGCCATCAAGGTTCAGAACGCGCACAAAGACTGGACCATTGAGCCGGAGATCGAGGTTCCGCTTGTTGGAATCGTAAAAGAGATGAAGTTCGTCAAGGACATCATCGTTAAGACTGCTGATGCTGAGATCAAGGCAGCAGGATCTGATATGAAGTACAAAGTCGGCACCATGATCGAGATCCCGAGAGCCGCTCTGACCGCTGACGAGATCGCAAAGGAAGCTGAGTTCTTCTGCTTCGGTACAAACGATCTGACACAGATGACATTCGGATTCTCCCGTGATGATGCAGGTAAGTTCCTTGAGTCTTATTATGACAATAAGATCCTTGAGAACGATCCGTTCGCAAAACTGGATCAGGATGGCGTCGGCAAGCTGATGAAGATGGCTGTAAAGCTTGGCCGTGAGACCAACCCGAAGCTTCCGATCGGTATCTGCGGCGAGCATGGCGGAGATCCGTCTTCCGTTGAGTTCTGCAACGAGATCGGTCTCGACTATGTATCCTGCTCACCGTTCCGTGTTCCGATTGCGCGTCTTGCAGCAGCACAGGCTGCCATCAAGCAGGCAAAGTAATCCGGTCTTTCACAGACTTTTAATTGAATCAAACCGGGTCTCTGCGATACGCAGAGACCCATAGCGTCCAAAAGCAGGGGCTGCTGCACTACGTGAGTAGTGCGGCAGCCCCTTAATATATGCGTCAGGCGTACAGAACAGAAAATCCCGGGAAGCCAGTAAATGAATGGCTTCCCGGGATTTATCTCGTTCTGTTATTCAAATTCGATGGTCCCCGGCGGCTTTGAGGTGATGTCATAGAATACTCTGTTGACGTGATTCACTTCGTTTACAATCCGGTTCGTTACTTTTTTCAATACCTCATACGGAATTTCCACGGCGTCGGCGGTCATGAAATCTACAGTGCTGACTGCGCGAAGGGCAATAGCATAGTCGTAGGTCCGCTCATCCCCCATGACACCGACCGATCTCATATTGGTCAGAGCGGCGAAGTACTGACTGGCGACCTTATTCATTCCGGCCTTGTCCATTTCTTCGCGGTAGATTGCGTCAGCCTCCTGAACAATCTGTACCTTCTCAGGCGTTACTTCTCCGATGATACGAATACCTAATCCCGGTCCGGGGAAGGGCTGTCTCATAACGAGTTCCTCCGGGATTCCGAGATGGAGGCCGACCTTCCGGACCTCATCCTTGAAGAGGTCGCGGAGCGGTTCAACGATCTCCTTGAAATCGACATACTCCGGAAGACCTCCGACATTGTGATGAGATTTGATCGTCGCAGATTCACCGCCCAGACCGGATTCCACAACATCCGGGTAGATTGTTCCCTGGACAAGGTAATCGACCTTTCCGATCTTTTTTGCTTCCGCCTCGAAGACACGGATGAAATCTTCTCCGATGATCTTACGCTTTCTCTCCGGCTCTGTCACGCCCTTGAGATCAGCAAAGAAGCGATCTCCGGCATTCACGCGTACAAAGTTCAGATCATAGGGGCCGTCAGGGCCGAAGACCTTCGATACCAGATCTCCCTCATCCTTCCGAAGCAGTCCGTGGTCCACGAACACGCAGGTCAGATTCCTTCCGATTGCCTTCGACAGCAGAACAGCAGCCACAGAGGAATCGACTCCGCCGGACAGGCCGCACAGAACCTTTCCGTCTCCAATCTTCTCGCGAAGCTCCCGGATCGTCTTCTCTGCGAAGTCATCCATTTTCCAGGTGCCTTTGCAGCCGCATACGTTCCATACGAAATTGCGAAGCATCTCTTTTCCGAACTGGCTGTGGAGCACCTCCGGATGATACTGAAAAGCATAGAGCTTTTTCGAGGTGTTCTGAACAGCAGCATACGGACAGTTCGCGGTATGTGCGATCACTTCAAAGCCGTCGGCGATTCTTGTGATATAGTCGTTGTGACTCATCCAGACAATGCTCTTCTCCGGAACCCCTGCAAATACAGGGGAATCCGGCCGGTCGATGATAAGTCCGGTTTTCCCGTATTCCCGCTCGGGCGCCTTCTGCACGTCGCCGCCCAGAACATACATCATGAGCTGTGCTCCGTAACAGAGTCCGAGAATCGGAATTCCCATCTCAAACAGTTCCTTCGATGCCGTAGCCGCACCCTTCTCATATACGCTGTTCGGACCGCCGGTTAGAATGATACCCTTCGGGTTCATTGCCTTGATCTGGTCCAGAGGCGTCCGGTAGGAATAAATCTCACAGTACACATTGCTCTCACGCACCCGCCGCGCGACAAGCTGATTGTACTGACCGCCAAAATCAATGACGATTACTTTCTCCTGATCTGCCTGTGCCATCTAAAATTCTCCTTATACCAAAATACATATGTCATCAATATTAGAATAATAATATCAAATGCCTGTATTTGACAATTATACCCCCTATACAATCTTCTGTCATTATAGAATTTCCATCAGCTCTTTTAGCATAGAATTTCCATCAGCTCCTCTTTTTCTGTATGGAGTGGCTCTGATGTCCCATCGGCTCCGGCGTTGTACGATTTATGTTTTTTTTATTTGAGGAGGCTCGGATTCAGGCATATCTCATCGGTCGGGATGAGAGTGAGTCCGAGCTTTTTTAATGTCTCCTCGCCGTATTGGAAAGCGAACACTTCGTAGGGACTTTTATCACCGAAAGTTTTTCGCTTATACGAATTGATATGGCTCATCATAAGAGATATCTTTTCCTGAGAATACGGTGTTATATCGGTGTGTTTTGGGATGATTCGGCAGATCATCTCATGACGGACTTCGCGCCGAGCCTTGATTCAGATAATACGGTAGTGTACTCATCCTGCGCCGATTCAGCATTATATGTACGCTTTTCAAGGTACGGATTGTTTACCGCTTACTTTATGACATTATAGATTTCATAACCTATTTCTTATTTTTCGGTATTCTCTTGGCGAATATCCTTTCAGCTTGTGAAAAAGCCGGCTGAAATAAAGCTGGTTATCATATCCGACAATCTTAGAAATCTCATTGATGGAATAAGTTGTTGTTTCAAGTAACATCTGAGCATTGTTGATGCGGATTCCCACAATGAATTGCATTGGTGTAGAACCGGTATATTTTTTGAAATTTCGGATAAACCAGCTGACACTCATGCCTCGTGAGGCAGCATAATCATCAATATTGATATTTTGATTGTAGTTTTCACGGAAAAAGATAACAGCATTATCCATCTCATGATCAAGATATTCATTTTTTAATATGTGCTCTCTTGTCAGTTCCCGGTGGAAACTAATCAGAAGATGACGTAGCAAAAGGACAAGCATTTCCTCATAATTATCCTGACAGCGTTGGAGCTCGATAATAATACGCTTGAAAATTTGTTCATATTCATTAGATGTACCAACTTGAAAGACATGTTCTTTATCTGGAAACCCATATTGACGTAAGATATTTTTTACATTGCTTCCTGTGAAGTGAATCCAGTATACTTCTGTCTTATCTTCTCCGTAATATTCATATTTTTGGAGTTCTTTCGGTCTGTACAGTACAATGTTGCCGGCTGGAACAATCGTTTCATTATTTACATTATCAAAATGAAAATGCCCACAACCAGCAGTGATATATATAATCTGATAATCCAGACGACCCCTTGGACGGTAGGTCGGAAGTTTGGGATATCTGGAAAGACGGTAAGTACCACAGCTACCGACAATCAGCGGACGACTTTTGTCTTTGAAATCCATATGTGAGTGGTTCAAATAACCGGTGTTCATATACATAGGGCAGCACCTCTTTTCATACTTTTATCATTGTATCATTTAGTGCATATTTTGTCTAATCCAATTCATAGATATATTTTGCGAATTAGGATAAGTTATATATAGCATAACTAAGGAACGTAAACAAAAAAGCATAAGGCTTGCTTTAGGAAAACAAAGAACAAAAAAGTGTATGTATTGGAGGAGAGCTGTTTATGATCGTACCACGTTATTATGAAAATCTAAGCGTACTGCACGAAAACACAATGCCAGCCAGAGCCTATTATATTCCGGCATCCAGAAGAATGGATAACTTGGTGGAACACAGAGAAGAGTCAGATCGTATGCAGTTATTGAATGGAACTTGGAAATTCAAGTATTTTAACAGCATCTATGACATTCAGGATTCTTTCTTTGAGAAGAATTATGATACAGAAAATTTTGATGAGATTCAGGTTCCAAGTGTATGGCAGATGGCTGGATATGATACACACCAGTATACAAACATCCGGTATCCATTTCCGTTTGATCCACCATATGTGCCACAGGACATTCCGTGTGGAGCCTATGTACATACTTTTGAGTACAGTAGAGATGAGAAAGCGCCAAAATCTTTTTTGAACTTTGAAGGAGTAGACAGTTGCTTTTACGTATGGATCAATGGCTCTTACATAGGATACAGCCAGGTTTCGCATATGACCAGTGAGTTTGATGTTACCGATGTACTTCAGGATGGAACGAATACGGTGGCAGTGTTGGTAATGAAGTGGTGTGATGGTTCCTATTTGGAAGATCAGGACAAATTCCGTATGAGTGGTATTTTCCGGGATGTGTACATTTTGAAACGGCCAAAACAGGCAATCAGTGATTATCATATTAAAACAAGAATTGAGGATAGTCTTGCGAAAGTAGAACTTGACATGAAATTCTACTCTCCCTTAAATGTAAAAATTTCGATTGAAGATAGAAACGGAGCAGTTGTAGCACGAGGAAGTATTGCTGAAGAAGGAACAGCTGTATTAGAAATCGCGAGTCCGGAACTTTGGAATACAGAAAATCCATATCTATATAAACTGATTCTTGAAACAGAGAACGAAGTAATTGTAGACCACATTGCATTAAGAAAGATAGAGATTCAAGACCAGGTTATTTATTTAAATGGACAGAAGATAAAATTCCGTGGTGTCAATCGACATGATTCCGATCCGGTTACTGGATTTACAATCAGTCTGGAACAGATTACAACCGATCTTACGTTAATGAAGCAGCATAATTTTAATGCGATCCGTTCCAGCCACTATCCGAACGCACCATTTTTCTATGAACTGTGTGACAAGTATGGATTCATGGTAATAGATGAAGCAGATATTGAAGCTCATGGTCCATTTATGATCTACAGAAAAGAAGACACTGATTACAATCGGTTCAAACGATGGAATGAGAAGATTGCAGATGATCCGGTATGGGAAGAGGCAATCGTTGATCGCGTAAAACTCATGGTGGAGCGTGACAAAAACCGTTTCTGTATTGTTATGTGGTCAATGGGAAATGAGAGTGCTTATGGCTGTAACTTTGAAAAAGCACTGGAATGGACAAAAAATTTTGATCCAGACCGCATCACACAATATGAGAGTGCAAGATATCGTAATTATGATAAAACATATGATTACAGCAATCTGGATGTGTACAGCCGGATGTATCCGGCGCTTTCCGAAATTCAGGAATATCTGGATAAAGATGGAAGCAAACCCTTCCTTTTGGTGGAGTACTGTCACAGTATGGGAAACGGACCTGGAGATTTTGAAGATTACTTCCAGATGATTCAGGATAATGATAAAATGTGCGGCGGTTTTGTCTGGGAATGGTGTGACCACGCGATTGCTCATGGAACTGCTGAGAATGGAAAGACTATATATGCTTATGGGGGCGACCATGGCGAAGAAATTCATGATGGCAACTTCTGTATAGATGGATTAGTATATCCGGACAGAACGGTACATACAGGGCTTTTGGAATACAAGAATGTTTATCGCCCGGCAAGGGTTATTTCCTATGATAAAGAAAGTGGAGAACTGGTGCTTCATAACTACATGGATTTTGATGACTTGAAAGATTATGTGAAGATCAGTTATGAACTGACGCAGGACGGGCTTGTAATCAGCAAAGGTAAACTGCCAGAAGTTTCAGCAGCACCACACAGTGAAGGAAAAACAAACCTGAAGATCAATGTGCCAGAGAGTGGAAAATGTTATTTAAAATTTATTTACCATCTGAAAAAGGAATTGCCACTGTTGGATGAAGACCATATTCTTGGATTCGATGAAATTGAGGTAAGCAAAGACGGTGCAAAATGTAAACTTGCTGAGAAATGGCTACAAAAAACAGCAATGGGCTCTGAATTACAGGTAAATGAAAATGATACACAGATTCATATCAAGGGGCGTGAATTTGCTTATACCATAGACAAACGTACTGCACTCTTTACAGAGATGAAATTCGCAGGGCGGGAATACTTGAACCATCCGATGGAATTAAATATTTGGAGAGCTCCAACAGATAACGATATGTACATCAAGTCTGAATGGAAGAAAGCTCACTATGATAAAGCTTATACAAGAGCCTACACGACAGAGGTTGTGCAGGGAAAACATGGTGTGACAATTACAAGTCGTGCATCCGTTGTGGCAGAGACAGTCCAGAAGATTCTTGATGTGACGATAACATGGAAAATAGAAGCTGCTGGAAAGATTGATGCAGATATTGCAGTAACAAAAGACGATGAATTTCCGGATCTGCCAAGATTTGGTGTGAGGATGTTCCTGGATAAAAATCTTTCATCTGCAAGATACTTTGGAATGGGACCACAGGAAAGCTATTGTGACAAACATCAGGCTGCGAGCCACGGCTTGTACCAGGCAAATGTAGACGATTTGCATGAGGATTATATTCGCCCACAGGAAAATGGAAGCCATTATGATTGTGAATATGTAGAGCTTCATAACAGCCGATATGGAATTGTGGTATCCGCGGAAAATGCCTTTTCATTCAATGCTTCTTATTATACACAGGAAGAACTTGAGAAGAAAACACATAATTATGAACTGACAGAATCAGATAGCGTAGTATTTTGCGTTGACTACGCATTAAATGGCATTGGTTCTAATAGTTGTGGTCCAGTTGTATTGGATCAGTACCGATTTGATGATGCATTATTCCGGTTCCAGTATACGCTGATACCGTATGTAAAGGGATAATAAAGTTTCATGTAACCCGTAAACAAAGAAGGATAATCTGATTGAGATGTAAAGTCCGGATATACAGAGCAATCAGACAAAAACAGAGAAAAATTAGAATTAGACATCATGCGGCTAGACATATTGAGATTCTAAGTGCGATAAAGATGAGGAGCAAAGAAATTCGATGGAAGAAAAAAAGTATTTGAAATGGTATAACAAAATTGGATATGGATCAGGTGATATTGCAGGCAATGTAGTCTATGCGTTCCTGACATCTTTTATGATGGTCTATCTGACGGACTCGGTAGGACTTGCTCCAGGTGTCGTGGGTACCCTGATTGCCATATCAAAAGTATTTGATGGTTTTACGGATATATTTTTTGGATCAATGATTGACAAAACACACAGTAAAATGGGAAAAGCGAAACCCTGGATGCTATACGGATATATTGGCTGTGCCATTACGCTGGTCTGCTGCTTTTCAGTACCGGTGAGTTTGGGAACAACGGCTAAATATGCATGGTTCTTTATTTCTTATACACTGTTAAATTGTGTGTTTTATACAGCAAACAATATTGCTTACTCAGCACTTACGTCACTGATTACAAAGAACAGCAAAGAGCGTGTGCAGATGGGATCTTGCCGTTTTATTTTTGCATTTTCAACAAGTCTTCTGATTCAGGCGATTACAGTTGGATTTGTAGATAAATGTGGTGGAGATGCTGCGGCATGGAGAACGGTTGCTATTATCTATGCAATCATTGGTCTGGTCGTAAATACGATTTCAGCACTTTCTGTTAAGGAACTTCCGGAGGAAGAACTTAATGAAGGAGAAGTAAAGAATGATAATGAAAAGTACGGAATGGTACAGGCATTCAAGCTTCTTGTCAAAAACAAATATTACATGATGATTTGTGGAACATATATTTTACAGCAGTTATATGGTGCCATGATTGGAGCTGGCATTTATTACATGACATGGGTACTGAAAAATAAGAATTTGTTTGGACAATTTGCATGGGCAGTAAATATTCCTCTGATCATTGCCCTGATTTTCACACCGACATTAGTTGGTAAGTGGAAAGGTATGTATAAACTGAACTTAAGAGGTTATGTCTTAGCAGTCATCGGTAGAGCACTTGTTGTTGTTGCAGGATATATGGGCAGTGTTCCGCTGATGATGGCATTTACAGCTCTTGCAGCCTTAGGTCAGGGACCATGGCAGGGAGATATGAATGCAGTTATCGCATCCTGCTCTGAATACACTTATCTTACACAGGGAAAGAGAATTGACGGAACGATGTACTCTTGTACTTCTCTTGGCGTAAAAATCGGTGGAGGTATTGGAACCGCTGTTGTTGGATGGATGCTTGAGTTTAGTGGATATATCGGAACAAATGCAACTCAGCCGCAGTCTGCACTTGATATGATGCAGTTTATGTATCTTTGGCTTCCGTTAATCTTTGATGCATTGATTATGTTTGTACTTTCAAGAATGAATGTAGAAGATGCAAATAAAAAACTGAAAGCAGAAAAAGGAATTAAATAAGAAACTGGCAAGGATAGGACTTGATGTGCCAGAAGAACATTTTTATGCCAGCGCATTGGCAACAGCCGCTTTTTTAAAGGAACAGGCGGCAGGCTGTTCAGCATGATTGATGCGCGGAACAGAGAAGGCTTAACGCAGAAGGAATTGTCTGATAGGACAGGTATCATTCAAGCGGATATCAGTCGTATTGAAAATGGCACCAGAAATCCTTCACTTGGAATGGTAAAACGGCTGGCAAATGGCCTTGGCATGAGATTAAAGATCGAATTCATCCCAGGAGGTACAGTAAAGCCCGCAGAATAAACCTGATTGGCGCATATACTTGCGGAGAGGCAGCACAGCAGTGATATCAATGATGTCATGAAGAATTTTCCTCGCACTGTAGCGGTATTTTCCCTGCAGATCAATCCACAACTCCTGCATTTCAGATACGCCAGAAGCAAGATAAAATAATACAAAATTTACTTGACAAAATAGTGCAATGTGCCAGTATAAATTGCGTAGACTACCATTAAGAAGAGGCTTGATAATGATGAAATTTCTGGGACGTATATTTTCTTTCGTGCTCTCAGGCATCACCGCATGTATGCTGGGATTTGCACTATTTTTTTCACTCATCACGGGGTTCGGAAAGGGACTTCCGGATATGGCGGTTGAGGGATTCATGCAGCGGTTTCCGGAGACCTGGTCTTCTGTTGAGATCCGTGTCTTTTTGATTGCGCTGATTCTTCTGTTTGTGGGATTCGTCTTCCTGGCATTTGCCTGGATTGATCGTGCGGGTCATAGGAAAAGGCTGCTGATGTTTCTGATTTTCGGCGGCGTATTTCTGATGATGCAGCTTTTCATCGCTTTCGGACTGCATACCATTCAGAATACGGATGCCTTTGAGGTTCAGGATCAGGCGCTTGCTATCGCGCGGGGCGTTCACCAGATCGTCGATTATACAAAATCCACGTATTTTGCCAAATATGGAAATAATGATCTATACCTGATTTTCTGCGTTCAGGTCTTCAGGGTCTGTATGTTGCTGCATATTCATGCGTATCGCACGGTGTTTGCGGTGCTGAATATGGCTGTCGTCGATCTTGGCATTCTCATGACCTGGCGAACGGTTTTTCTTCTGAGGGGGCCGAAGGCAGCGCTGAAGGTATTTGTGCTGAGTGTTTTCAATCCGCTGAATATTCTTCTGATATGCTGGCCCTATACCTGTACGCTCAGCATGCCGCTGATGATGCTGAGCCTGTGGATGGCTGCAGCGCTTCTGAAGGGGAAGGACAGCGGAGCACTGCATTTTGTGGAGTTTCTGGTGATCGGGCTGACGGCTGTGACTGCATATTATTTTCGTCCGACAGCCGCGTTTCCGGTAATCGCTCTCGTTCTGTGCGGTGTATGCGCAGGCGTGCAGAAGCTTTTCTGTCGGCCAGAGATGTCTTCCGGCAACTCGCAGAAATCCGCTTCAGGGTCCGGTCAGATGCCTGCTGGCACGCGGATAGCTTCTTCCGTTATGAAACAAACGAACGTTCAATCAAGAGAATCATCTCCCTATACAATGGGAAAGAGCCGGAAATTGCGGAATCTTGTCAGAAAGGGTATCCTTGCTGTCTGCGTGATTCTTCTGATGGCAGTGACATCTTCTGCGATCCGCAGCGCTTCCCTGCGTCTGGATCCGGTGACAGACACACAGTTTCCGACCGTATACTGGCTGATGCTTGGCGCTTCGGAGACCGGACGGGTGAATTCGGAAGATATGAATTATAACCGGCGCATGTACACCGAGAAAGAGAACAGGGAAGCGGACATTGCAGCAGTCCGGCAGATTCTGAAGGAACGGGGTCTGGCTGGCAATGTGAAGCACTATCTGGAAAAAACAGGGCTGACATGGTCGGATGGAACCGCGGAATATCTCAGCCGCAGCGTGGGATCAGAGAACAGCCTGCCGTGGCTGTATCAGCTCCTGAACGGACCGGGCGCCGGAATTCTTTCTCTGTGGTGTCAGGCATACCGTATGGTGATGCTTTTGATGGCTCTGGCCGGGATTCTGGTCTGGCTTTGTTCCGGGAGAAAATCGGGATGTGCCGGCAGTTTTATCTTCCAGGTATGCGTCATCACCCTGCTCGGGGGTTTTGTCTTCTATACATTCTGGGAAGGCAAGCCGGTTTACAGTTATCCCTTCCTGCCGTATCTGATCCTGGTCAGCCTGCCCGCCTGGGAAAAGGCGTGCCGCGTATATGAGGGGAAATATCAGGATGCGCCGTCTTCCGCGAAAACCATACGTCGGCTTGTACTCGTTCTTCTGCTTGCCGTTACCGGGCTCGGGCTGTTTCAGAAGTACGTCATCACAGCAGAATCAGGCGTTTTTGATGTTCCTTCCATTGTGTGTGACAGTACGGCTCTGGCCGACTGGGTCAGTGTTCCGGAAGGCCAGACGCTGACGCAGAGCTTCTATCCCTCGGGATCATTTAATACCATCCTGATCCGAGCAAGAACCGCAGGCAGGGGCAATACGAAGGACAAGTACCGGATTCTTGTGGTTTCCGAGGATTCCGGAGAAGAGGCCGATTCCGCCGCATATCGCCCGGAGGATGTCATCGCGGACAAAACAATTCAGGCTGGCAAGATAAAGGATCGAAGAATCATCCTGAATTTCCCGACGGTTTTTCCGGGAAAAAACGAAGCTTTCCGGATCATTGTCACAAACCTTTCCGCGGAGGGAAAGGGGGAAGATGGACTGCAGTCCACGGTACGTTTCGGGACCAGGCTCTGTTATGTGATGGATGAGTATAAGGGGAACTGTGTTGTCAAGGGCAGGAGGCATGCAGGTGATCTTCTGATTCGTGTAAGCCGGATAGATGAACCGGTTGTAAAGGAACGCGGGTAAGCACATGACGAACCGGTCCGGACGGAATGCGGGAAACCGGATAGATGAACCGATTCGGATGGAACGCGGGTAATCGCATAACGAACCGGTGCGGATGGAACGCTGGTAATCGCATAATGATCCGGTTCAGATGGAATCAGTCCGGACGAACCGGGGCATGGCGGGAAACAGGGGTGATCATCATATCGTCCAGCATTTCTGCGGCGATTTTCTCCGGATCTGAGTCCGGGCAAATCCAGTCCCCGATTGCCTCTCGAGGAAGGATGACAGGCATGCGGTTGTGAATACGCGCGAGTTCCGGGGTCGGCTCTCTTGTGAGAACGGTGAAGACCGGATATGTCAGGCCGCTCGTCTCTTCCATGTGGTACAGCCCGGCAAGGTAGGTCAGATCGGATGCTTCGGGACGGATTGCGTACTTTCCGCCGGTTTGCACCCGTCCGCCGGACGTACGGATATGTTCCCATTCGAAATAACAGGATGCTGGAATGATACAGCGATGTCGTATCCAATCGCGCGCGAATGAGATTTTCTCCTTCGCGGATTCAATTCTGGCGTTCACGACAGGCCCTTTCACACCGGGGATATGATATCCCCATATCATCGGATACACAGCTTTTTCTGCGGAAGCGGAGGGCGCAATTACGGCGGCAATATCGGTCGGACGGATTTCTCCGGATGTTCTGAATTCTCTTCTCAGCCGATCGGTCATTCTGCGCAGAAGCGCCGTGCTGCCCGCTGCCTCCGTGTATTGATTCATTTCTTCAGAAGGTTCGATAAAAAATCGCGTACACATATTCGTTTGAACTTCCTTTTTTTCATCAGGTATAAAGCGTCTGCTCGTCTCCTATACAATACCACACAGAGTCAAAACAGATCCCGCAATAATCGAAAATTTGTTCTTTTTCATTGCAGCTGATATAATAACTGAGAATATAAAGGGATCGGATTTCAGGACTTACGATCGTAAAGAATCGTGTTCCGGATTTTGAGATTGGAAAAGTATCGGATTGTGGATTTGTTGAAGGAAATGCCATGGAGAGGTCGGGATTGACTGCCAGTATTGTGGTGGACAATACAGGGAAGGAAAAAAATAAAGGAGAAGACGTATACCGGGATACACCGCTTCCATTTGCGGGCAGCATTTCCGGGCAGTTCCCGCGCAAGGAAAGAGCAGCCAGGTGCAATGCAGAAGCAAAACAGGGTGCAGAAGCAGAAGGAAGCCTTTCAGCAGGCCGGGGTTTTTCGGCGGAAGAAAGTCATTCAGCGGGCCGGGGTTCTTCGGTGGAAGGAAGTCATTCAGCGCGGCGAGGTTCTTCGGTGGAAGAAAGTCATTCAGCGGAACGGAACGGATACTCCTCTGATGTACCCGGACAGATTCTGGAGATGATCCGTCTGTATGAGTTCGGGGACGGTTCGCCCGAACACCGTGCCAGGATGTTCTGCAGGCAGGGAAAATTCATGGAGAAGTATGAGGATGATTTCCCCTGGAAGGGTGATTTCAGACGTTATTTCACGACTTATCATGATCTGAATATCCGTCAGCTGCGCGGCTATTTTACCTGGAGAACCGGAATACGAAACGGAGAATACCGCCCGATCTCCACGTCGCTGGCATATATGTACCTATACGAGCTTCTGTGCGGCATCGGCGCGTCATCGGTTGACGATGTGCTTCAGAAGATGGAGACATTTGAGGAAAACTATGTGAATGCCGGCATCAGTGATCCGGGGATGCGGAAAAATATCCGCCGGTGGATGTTTGAATATGCGGTGCTTCATGGCCTGCCGGCAGAGAGGGTTCGCTCATACGCAAATCCGGAAGCTTTGGATTTTGATCATTCTCTTGTGATCCTGAAAAACCCGAAGAATCATTCGGATGAGGAGATTTTTCATGCGATGAGCCGCTTCACAGGACAAACGATTGAAAAATCCGCCGTTCTGACCCGCAATAGAAAAAGGGGCATTCATCTTCTGGCCGGGATGTGGAGGTATCTCTCTGAACATTTTGAGGATAACGGGAGGGATATTTTTATGGTGTGTTTCGGCACACGGAAATGTTATCCGTGGCATCCGCTCTCAAATGCGGTATACTGGGAGGAAATGGAACTTCCGGACATGGATTTCGAGATGGATGAATGCAGAACATTTCATCTGCGGGACGGGAAGTGGCAGGAGGAGCGGTACGGCGGTCTTGGATTGCATCTGGACTGGTTCCGTTCCCTGCTTCGCGCCTCGGACAGGATTTTGCGCAGAAAGCTGAGAACGGGACATTATCTTCGGGAAAGAATGGACGAGCAATGGGCGGTTCCTTACATCGAAGCTGCGCTTCGGGAGATGGAGGCGGAAGAGCAAAGAGCAGCGATGCCCGTGATTGAAATAGATTATGCGGGTTTGAAGCAGATCCGGGAGGATGCCGCGATCACGCGGGACAGCCTTCTGACCGATGAAGAGATAGAGGAAAGCCGGGAGCCGGAGACCGATTCTGTTGTGAAGAAGATCCGGCAATCACCGGGTGAAGCAGATAGAGAGGCAGGAGAAAATAAGGAAACCGGTGCGGACAGCCTGTACCGCCGGATTTTGCTCATGCTTCTCGACGGGCAGCCCATAAACGATGTGGTAAGAGAAAATCATCTGATGCCTGCTGTTGTCGCGGATGCGATCAACGAGGCGTTTTTCGATGAAATCGGCGATAGTGTCGTCGAATGCGACGGGGATGAGATCTGTGTCGTTGAGGATTACAGAGAGGATATAGTTCAGGCGTTAGGGGAGATCAGCTTATGAGTGATGAGCACAGAAAAGTACCGAAGAGAATCGCGCAGACGGTTCTGAATTCGCTGAAGGGCGGCGTGGTTCCGAGGATCGGACTGCCCTATATCGCAGTCGGCAGAAAGAACGAGATTGAGGCGCTTTTACATGATGTAGACATTATCTCAGAGGGAGGCGCATCCTTCCGGTTCATCGTCGGAAGGTACGGATCCGGCAAGAGCTTTTTGATTCAGACGATCCGGAATTATGTGATGGACCGCGGCTTTATCGTGGCGGATGCGGATCTTTCGCCGGAGCGCCGTCTTCAGGGAACGCGTGGACAGGGCCTCGCGACGTATCGGGAACTGATTGGAAATCTCTCCACGAAGACAAAGCCGGAGGGAGGGGCTCTTACACTGGTTCTGGATCGGTGGATCAGCGCGGTGCAGGCGGAGGCCTCAGGGGAGACGGGACGGATGCCGGGCGATCCTCTGCTCACGGAGGCGGTAGACCGGAAAATCGTCGCTGTCACCTCGCAGATCAGCGAGCTGGTGCACGGATTTGAGTTTGCTTCCCTTCTGTCGCGCTATTACCATGCTTACATTGATGGGGATGACGAGACAAAGGGAAAGGTTGTCCGCTGGTTTCGGGGCGAATACGCGCTGAAACGCGAGGCGAAGGAGGAGCTCGGCGTAAATATCATCATCACGGACGATGACTGGTACGATTACCTGAAGCTCTTCGCCGTTTTTTTCCGCCTGGCGGGCTACTCGGGGATGATGATCATGATCGATGAGCTGGTGAATCTGTATAAGATCCCGAATGCCATCACCCGACAGTACAACTATGAGAAGATGCTCACCATGTATAATGACACCCTGCAGGGGAAGGCAAAATACCTTGGCATCATCATGGGAGCGACGCCGCAGGCGGTGGAAGACAGGCGCCGCGGGGTGTACAGCTACGAGGCGCTTCGGTCCAGACTTGCGGAGGGGAAATTTTCGAAGCCGGGGGCGCGAGATCTCCTCGCGCCGGTCATCCGGCTTGATCCTCTGACTCCGGAGGAAATGCTGGTCCTGTGTGAAAAATTGTCTGACATGCATGCCGGACTGTATCAGTACGAGAGAAGAGTTACGACGGAAGAGCTTGGCGATTTCATCAAGCTTGAGTATGGACGGATCGGAGCGGATCAGAACATCACGCCCAGAGAAGTGATCCGTGATTTTATCGAGCTGCTTGATCTGCTGTATCAGAATCCGTCCCTCGACATGGAGAAGATGCTTGCATCGGACGCATTTACGTACACGAAGTCGGAAGCTGTATCGGATCAGACAGACAGCAGCTACGCGACCTTTACGATCTGAAAGAGAGCAGGGAATGAATGTATTCGCAAGGTATGCACCATTTATTCAGGATTATATTTACCGCTCCGGCTGGCAGACGCTTCGGGGCGTTCAGAACGCGGCGGGAGAAGCGATCTTCGGCTCTGACCAGAATGTTCTTCTGACTGCGCCGACTGCCTCGGGCAAAACCGAAGCGGCTTTCTTTCCCGTCCTGTCTCTATTGGATGAGGAACCATCCCGAAGTGTCGGTGTTCTGTACATCGCGCCGCTCAAGGCTTTAATCAATGATCAGTTCGGGCGGCTGAATGAACTGTGTGAAGAAGCCGGGATCGCTGTCACCCGATGGCACGGAGACGCGGCACAGTCGGGGAAGCGAAGGCTTCTGAAGAAGCCCTCAGGTATTCTGCAGATTACACCCGAATCTCTGGAGTCTCTGATGATCAATAAACATATGGAGATTCCTTCTCTGTTCGGCGATCTGCGATTCATCGTGATTGATGAGATTCATTCGCTTCTGCGGGCGGACCGGGGCCTCCAGACCTTCTGTCTGATCGAACGGCTCTGCAGACTGGCTGGGTGCAATCCGAGGAGAATCGGGCTGTCCGCCACTATCGGGAATCCGGAGGAAGCGGGGAAATTCCTGTCGGCCGGCAGCGGAAGAGGCTGCATCATTCCGAAATTCGAGGGCGCGAAAGAGGTCTGGCATCTCTCGATGGAGCATTTTTTTAACACCGCTCCGCAGGCGGATGAGGGGAAAACGATTCCGGAGAAGCCACCGGCTGCCGGAATAACAGCCGGTGCCGGACCGAAGGCTTCGACAATGGAAGAGGCAGCCGGTGCCGGGCCGAATGCCACAGCAATGGAGGAGCCGACCGATTCCGCGCCGAAGGCAGCCGATCCCGGAATCGGGTATATTTTTGAACACACCCGGGGAAAGAAATGCCTGATTTTCACAAATTCACGTGAGGAATGCGAGGCGGTCTGCCAGCACCTGAGGCAGTACTGCGAGGCGGTGCACGAGCCTGACCGTTTTCTGATTCATCACGGAAACCTGTCGGCATCCTATCGGGAGAGTGCGGAAGAGGAGATGAAGGAGGAGAATTCCCTGATGTCGGTGTGCGCCACGGCAACACTCGAGCTCGGCATCGATATCGGAAAACTGGAGCGCGCCTTTCAGATCGATGCGCCGTTTACGGTGTCCGGTTTCCTTCAGAGAATGGGAAGGACAGGCAGAAGGGGCAATCCTTCAGAGATGTGGTTCGTGATGCGTGAGGATCACCCGGAACCCAGAGCCATGCTGCCGGAGATGATCCCGTGGTATCTGATACAGGGGATTGCCCTGGTTCAGCTGTATCTTGAGGAACGGTTTGTCGAACCGCCCCGCACGGGCCGGCTCCCGTTCAGCCTGCTGTACCATCAGACCATGAGCACACTTGCGTCCTGCGGAGAGATGACGCCCGGAGAGCTTGCGTCGCGTGTGCTGACACTCTCGGCCTTTCATCGGATCACGGCTGACGATTACCGTGTGCTTCTGCGGCATCTGCTGGAGATCGACCATATCAACCGGACCGAAAACGGAGGGCTGATTGTGGGAATAGCGGGCGAGAGGATTGTCAACAACTACAAATTTTACGCCGTCTTTCAGGAAAACATCGAATACACCGTGCGCTCCGGATCCGAGCAGATCGGAACCATCGTGAAACCGCCGCCTGCAGGGGACAAAATTGCCATCGCCGGCCGCGTCTGGGTGGTGGAGGAAGTGGATCATAAGCGCAGAGAGGTGTATTGTACGCTCGTCAAGGGAAATATCCCCGCCTATTTCGGTGATGTGGCCGGAGATATACACACCCGCATTCTGGAACGGATGTACGGGGTGCTCTGTGAGGAAAAATCATATCCGTATCTCATGTGTCACGCCGTGGGAAGACTTTCCGATGCCAGAGAGACATTCCGGAAATCCGGGATGGCGGAGCATCCGCTGGTCCATCTCGGAGGAAACATGTGGGCGCTTTTTCCCTGGCTCGGAAGCTACGCGTTTCTTGCGCTGGAGCGTTTCCTGAAAATCCGGTGCGCAGGGCGGCTGGGTCTGAAAGGGCTGAATGCGTCCAGACCGTATTACATGCAGTTTACCATGAAAACGGACGAGACGGAGTTTTACCGGATCATATCTGAGGAGGCCGGGAAAGATATCGACCCGCTTGAACTTGTATATCCGAAGGAGGTTCCGGTTTTTGAAAAATATGACGAATACGTTCCGGAAGAACTGGTCCGGAAAGGGTTTGCGTATGGAGTGCTTGATATCGAAGGAATGCGGGATCGTGTGCTCTCCTGGAGCAGGGAGGTGTAGAAAAAATGTTTGGTCTTTTGCTGCTGATATTGATCGTGATCGGACTTTTTAAGCTGACAGGCATTATCTTGCATGCTGTCGGGAAGATCCTTGGCGGAGTTCTGGGCATTTTCGGCTGGCTGGTTCTGGCGGGACTTGCGGCAACAGTATTCGGATTTGGATTGTTTATGTTCGCGATTATCCTGATTGTCGGGGCGATCGCATTGATTATCAGTGTGATGACATAAAGAAGATGAGAGGTTAATTGAATTGCTTTGAGAAATCATACCCAAAACCTATACGGTAAACGGCCATACGATAAGTCGTGCCACATTCTGTATAGAGGCAGGAGGACAAAAATGACAGGATTTGATGTGATTGACGGGGTGTGGAGGAATCATGAGAAGTGAAGGCGGATCGGCGCTGAGCAGTGAGAAGAAGGATGCGGGCTTCTTTCTGCACAGCAAAGAGTTTTATAAATCTTTTTTTGTCATGATGGCACTTCTCGTCTTCCAGAATATCATTACCTATTCGGTAAATGTGGCTGACAACATCATGCTTGGCGGTTACAGTCAGACAGCGCTGTCCGCCGCTGCTGCCTGCAATCAGATTCAGTACATTCTGCAGCAGTTTACGGTTATGGGACTCGGCGAGGGAATTGTTATTCTTTCCAGCCAGTACTGGGGAAAAAAGGACACGGAGATGATTCAGAGAATCTCCGGCACGGCGATGCTGTGCGGGATACTCGCGGGAGCGGTCCTTACGGCGGCTGCGTTCGTCGCGCCGGACCGTATGGTCGGTATCTTTACTGATGATCCGGATATCATCCGGATGGGAGTCTCTTATCTGTCGATCATCCGGTATACGTATCTGATCTTTATTGTGACGAATCTGATCCTGTCAACGCTGCGCAGCGTTCAGGTTGTAAGGATTGCGTTTCTGCTTTCCTGCCTGGAGCTTGTGATCAATGCGGGAATCAATTACTGCCTGATCTATGGAAAATTCTGCTTCCCGGAGATGGGAATTCATGGCGCGGCGATCGGTACGCTGATCGCGAATCTGACGGGGCTTGTGGTGCTTGTGTTCTATTGCCGGTTCAGCCGGAACGTCCCGCTTCGTCTGGATCTCCGGAAGATGATGCGGGTGAACGGAGATATCCTGAAGAATTATCTGAAGGTGGCGCTTCCGTGTGTGGTTTCCGCCATTGTGTTTGCCAGTGCGGTGGCGATTCAGACCGTGATCTTCGGTCATCTCTCCAGTGATGCGTTGGCAGCCTCCGGAGTCGCTGGAACCTTTTTTCAGTATGTCAAGATGATACCGGTCGGCGCTTCGTCTGCCGCTGGCGTGCATGTGGGCAAAACCGTTGGGAGCGGGAAACTCAGAAAGCTCAGACAGATGGTGCATTCGCTCCAGGCAATTTTCCTGGTGGTCGGCTGCATATCGTGCGTGATTCTTCTGGCGCTCCGGTATCCGGTACTGTCTCTGTATAAGCTGACCGATACGGCATATTCGTATGCGCTGACACAGATGACGATACAGGCCTTCATTGCGATCGGCATGTCTTTCCAGATGCCGGAGCAGATGGGAATCATCCGCGCCGGCGGGGATACCCGTTATTCCATGATCAGCGATATTGTGTACAGCTGGATTGTCGTGATTCCGATGGGCCTGGTCGGCTGTTTCGTGCTCGGCTGGCCGTTCTGGGCGATGGTGCTCTGGCTGAACATGGATCAGATCCTGAAATGCTTTACCGTGACGCACAAGGTCTCCACCTATTCGTGGATCCGGAATCTTGCGGGCGCGGAAACTGCGAAAGACGTAAGCGGACTTTGATTTACGCGAACAGTGAGCCGCAGCCGAATGCGAAGCATTCGTGTGCGGCGAGCGTCGCGATAGCGAGATAAAACTCGCGCAGCGTGTTTTATCTCGTTTGCTGCCGGCAGATGTCATCCGTCGGCTGTGCTTCTGGAAAATACTGTGTCCGGCCGCTTTGGAGAAACTGCCGGCAGCTGGCTTCAGTCGACGGTGTTGCAGGAGAATTTATGCTTCTCCGGAATTTCACGGTCGGAATATCCGGCTTCGGTCTGGCCGAGAATAATGGAACCGGTGGGAGTGAAGCCTTCCGGCAGGTTCAGCTTCGCGACGATCGCCGGATCCTGGGAGAGTGCGTAAGTAGCACCGTAGATATCGCAGTGACCAACGCCCTCCTCTACGGCGGCGAGGGACATGTTCTCGATAATCATGGCTACGTTGGCACTTGCCACATTGCCCTGATCGCTGGAGGAAACGACGATCAGCATCGGCGCGCCGTAGAGCGGATGCATGGACGGATTCCCGAAGAATTTTGCGCCCGCCTTGTCGATGGCGTCCAGAAGCTCTTTGTTTGTCACGATGGTGAGGTGGATGCTGTCATATTTTCCCATGCCGATTGGTGATTCATATGCAGCTGTAAGTATAGATGCAAGCTGAGCGTCGGTAATGGGTTTTCCGTTATAGGAGCGGATTGATTTTCTGTTGTTCAGTGCTTTCTTTAGTTCCATGATGGATACCTCCTTGTTCTACATTGAATGTGCCATCGGTATGCGGGGGTAAAGCCCGCATGACCGTTTGCTGCGGTATGGTCCGGATACGCATAATCGCTGTGATCCGGATGCGCATAACCGTTGTGATCGGTATGCGTATTACCGTTGCTATTATAGCATATTGCAGAGAGCATTACGATAAGGGGGTCTGCGGATAGTATGGGGATCCTGCGGATATTCCTGGGGTTTTGCGGATAGTATGGGGATCCTGCGAATATTCTGGGTTCTGCGGATAGTCTGGGGATTCTCTGGATATTCTGGGGAAAGACGAAGAGATGGCTGACATTGGCAGAGAAACAGCGAATCAAAGTGGAGGTTGAGCATATGAAACGAAGAACAGCTTTATCGATTGCGGGAAGTGACTGCAGCGGGGGTGCCGGCATTCAGGCGGATCTGAAGACGATGACGATAAACGGTGTTTATGCCATGAGTGTGATCACGGCGATGACGGCACAGAATACCACCGGGGTGAGAGCGGTTCAGGAGGCAGCTCCTGAATTCCTGAAAGAACAGATCGATGCGGTTTTTGAAGATATCTTTCCGGATGCCGTGAAGATCGGAATGGTTCCGTCGGCCGCGCTGCTGCACGTCATCAGTGACAGGCTCCGGTACTACGGGGCGCGAAATGTGGTTGTAGATCCGGTCATGGCAGCAAGCACCGGGTCTCTTCTGACGAACGAGAATTCGGTAAAGGCAATGACAGAGGAATTGCTTCCCGTTTCTTCCCTTGTCACGCCGAATATTCCGGAGGCACAGATCCTGTCGGGCATTTCCATTGAAAACAGGGAAGATATGGTCCGTGCCGGGAGGGAGATCAACAGCCGTTGTCATTGTTCTGTGCTGGTGAAGGGAGGACATATCGCGGGGAACGCGGATGACCTTCTGATTGATCAGGGTGAGATCTACTGGTTCAGCGGAAAACGGATTGAAAATCCGAACAGCCATGGAACCGGCTGCACGCTGTCGAGCGCGATCGCGTCGAATCTTGCGAAGGGAAGCACAATGTATGACGCGGTGCAGAAGGCGAAGGACTATCTGACGGGCGCGCTTTCTGCCATGCTTGATCTTGGAAAGGGAAGCGGCCCCCTGGATCACGCATTCTGTCTGAAAAAAACTGCATTTTTTCCATAAAAAGGCAGAAAAAATCTTGACATGAGGAGTCTGATTCGATACGTTTGTAATATAAATTATGTGTTGTATCCGGCTATAAATTACATGTTGTATCCGGCCCTGATAGGTTACGGAATTTATCCCGTTCATACCGGGTAGAGAGATGAGCGTGAAGCCATGTGAAACAGGGCGAAAACGTGAATATGCGCGGTCAGTGAGCCACATCCGCTCACTCAAGGGGTGAAGCAGTGAGGCGAACGCCGCGACAGACCGACAAAGTCGGTCACATGTATGATTGCAGGAGCGCAAAGCACGGAGCAGTCCGTAGCTGATACAGTCTGTGGCGCCCCGCTTGCGGGGCATGGGGGTTTATTATGCAGGATTATGATGAGGCAGTGTTGAAATGCTTTCTTGAAAATCAGGACAGATTGTTCCCGGAACCGGTAGCTTCCTCAGAGGAAGAGGCGGAGTACTTTCTGGAGGATGTCTGCGCGGTTGTTGTAGATTCCAGGGATGAGGTTCGCCAGTATTTTGAGGAGGAGGGCATTGATCTTGAGGGAGATCCGCTCGAAGAGGCGGAGGTCTTCAATATCGGTGACGGCAGATTCCTGATTGTAGAAGGATGAGAGTTTCAGTATACCGGAGAGACACGATCTTCGGAATACCGGAGACGTGGAACTTAAGTATATCGGGAAATTGTAATAACAGAAGATGATATGCAGCAGACAGTCCTGTCCGACGGTTTATTATGCCGCGATGGGAATGTCTTTTTTGTGCCTTTAACACTCCGTAAGCAAGAAATCCCCCACCTCTATAGGTGGCGGGATGAATTGCGATAAACACGGCGTTTTTGACTTTGGTGTCTTGCTATGTTATAATCTGATTATAAATAGGTCAGTCGTACTTATCATAAGGGTTATAAATACAATGCAATTAGACACAAATAATCATTCGGTATTCATGCTGCACTATCATCTTATCATGTGCGTAAAATACCGGAATAAGGTAATCGATGACGAGATTTCTATACGTCTGAAAGAAATATTTGTGAGGATCGCTCCTACATATAACATAACATTGGAAGAATGGAATCATGATATCGATCATGTTCATATTCTTTTTAGAGGACAGCCAAATACAGAGATCAGTAAATTTATCAATGCCTATAAATCTGCAAGCAGCCGTATCATAAAGAAAGAATTTCCTATGATACGTAAATCCCTTTGGAAAGAGATGTTTTGGTCACAAAGTTTTTGTTTGCTGACTACAGGAGAAGCTGCTGTAGACATTATTAGGCAATACATTCAATCTCAGGGTAAGAAAGATGGCAAACAGGGCAATTAAGTATCGGTTATATCCTACAACGGAACAAAAGATCATGTTTGCAAAAACCTTTGGCTGCTGCCGTAAGGTTTATAATCTCATGCTCACCGATAAGGTGGAAGGCTATAAAGCAACTGGTAAATTTCCAACGGTTACACCAGCAAAGTATAAGAAAGATTATCCATATCTCAAGGAAGTCGATAGCCTTGCTCTCGCCAATAAGCAGCTGGATCTGCAGGCAGCTTTTCACAATGCTTTTAGCAAAACCCGTAAGAAGAAAAATGGTTTTCCAAAGTTCAAATCCAAAAAACATAGCCGAAAATCTTATACGACAAACAACCAGAAAGGTACGGTTGCGATTATAGACAACAGGTATATCAAACTTCCAAAGGTTGGTAAAATCAAAGCTGTGATCCACCGCATTCCTGATAGCAGATGGATCATAAAATCTGCTACGGTTTCCCAGGAATCAGATGGAAAATTCTATACTTCTGTTCTTTTTGAATTTGAGCTGGTCGAAAACGGTTATATAGCCGACAAGACAAATGCGATCGGACTTGATTATGCGTCGGATGGCTTATATGTAGACAATAATGGTATTGTCGGCTCAAGCCACAAATACTATCGTGAAAGTCACAGAAAACTGGCAAAAGAACAGCGTAAGCTATCACGAAAAGCAGGCTCTAAAAAGAATGAGATAAAGTCGAATAATTATCTCAAACAACTCCGTAAGGTGAATAAGGTTCATAGACATATTGCTAATCAGCGGCTGGATCATCTACACAAAACATCTACTAAGATAGCCAATCAGTATGATGTTGTTTGTGTGGAGACATTGAATATGCGATCTATGGCAAATCATGGGTTCGGTAACGGAAAAGCCACTCTCGACAATGGATATGGAATGTTTCTTTCGATGCTTAAATACAAGCTGTCTGATAGAAATAAGTATCTTGTCAAAGTAGATAAGTGGTTTCCTTCCTCGCAGCGATGTCATTGTTGCGGTAAGATACACCCGGATATGAAAAGTTTGCAGACACGTATCATAAAATGCGATTGTGGGCTCACTATGAGCCGTGACCAGAATGCAGCAATCAATATCCTTCATGAGGGATTACGATTACTTGCTGAAACAGCCTAAACAAAATATATAGTAGGGATGGAATAGACCGAACTTATACGCCTGTAGACATTGTGTAAGACATTGAGTTACGTACCATCGTAGCCAACGCAGTAGTGGTTGAAGCAGGAAGCTCCGACTTCTATAAGTCGGAGTAGTTCACGGATCAGGAGGTAAGCCATGCAGAGGAACAGGAAAGAAAAACAGTCCGGAAAGAGAAAAAAGGATCACCTGACCCGCGCGCAACAGCTGCGGCGTCTGAGTCTCTTGTTCCTCCCGGTCGGCATTGGCCTTGGTATCGCGGGAGCATTTGCGGGAATCATGGCGGGCAGGCTGATCTACGTGCTTGCTTTTACAGCACCGGCAGTTTCCTTTCTGGTGATGGGGATCTTCTTCCGCGAGTTTCCGGTCGGCGAGGATATGCCGGACAGAGAAGAAGACAGAGATAAAGAGTAAGGAAAGACGGAATGACGATTACTGGCACAAATGAGGAAGGAAAGGCGGAATGACGATTACTGGCACAAATGAGGAAGGAAAGACAAATGAGGATAACTGCGATAAAGAGGAAGGAAAGACGGAATGAAGACAACTGACACAAAGAGAAGACTGGATCTGACATCGGTTCCGGCAATTATCCTCCTGGCATTTATCAGCTGTTTTTTGTGGGGAAGTGCTTTTCCGTGTATAAAAATCGGCTACCGGATGTTTGACATCGCCGCCTCGGATACCGCGGGGCAGATTTTTTTTGCGGGAGTACGATTTGCTATAGCGGGGCTGATGGTTATCCTGACCGGGAGCCTGCAGCAGAAGAAGCCGCTGCGTCCGAAAAAGGAGATGATCGGGCCTGTGATGTTTCTCTCTCTGATGCAAACCATCGGGCAGTACTTTTTCTTCTACATTGGTCTCGCCCACTCAACGGGGGTGAGTTCGTCTATCATTGAGGGGGCAAATACCTTCTTTACGATCCTGATTGCCGCGCTGATTTTCCGGACGGAGCATCTTACCTGGAATAAGATACTGGGATGCGTGGCTGGGTTTGCAGGGGCTCTGCTGATTCAGCTTCCGTCGGGAGGCGGAGCGAGGCTTGGGTTCACCTTCGTCGGAGAAGGCTTCATCCTGATTTCAACCATCCTGGCCGCGTTTTCTTCTTCCTATATTAAAAGATGTGCCCGGAGAGAAAATCCGGTCACGATGTCCGGCTATCAGTTCCTTTTTGGAGGCGTTGTACTTGCGGCAGGCGGATTTTTTGCGGGAGGCAGACTGAGGGTTCATCCGGCGGGGATTCTGCTGCTTCTGTATATGGCTTTCATATCTGCGGCTGCGTATACGATATGGAGCATGCTCCTTGCCGCCAATCCGGTCAGCCGGATCGCGGTCTTCGGCTTTTTCAACCCGGTCATCGGTGTCCTGCTGTCAGCGGTTCTTCTCGGAGAGTCGAATCAGGCATTCAGCCTCCGCGGGCTGCTGGCCCTTGTGCTGGTCAGCGTTGGAATCGTGGTTGTGAACCATGCGTTTTCCGGCGGAGATCAGGCGTGATGAGATGGTTTGCCAGATGCCGCCGTACAGCTCCCTGCGCTGGCAATGGGATATCAGGCGATTCTTATGCGTAAAAAAATAGAGAGCGGAGTTTATACTTTTTTATGAAGACGATCACAGATTGTACACATCTGTTCCGTATGATGAGACACAGATAGTTGATTAACCACTCACTATCTCCCCCTCATTTAAAGAAGCACTGGCAGGATTTTTCTGATGAAACGGAATTCCGCCGGTGCTTCTTTACGTATCGGACGCAATATGGTATTCTTTAGTTTGAGTTTTTGTGTCCTTCACATAAACCGGGATGCTCTGCAAGGACGTCACATATGGTGTAAGCTGCGGATTGCTTCGTGACCCGCACTCTCGCAATCCTGCAGGTGTGAGATGAAAAGTGTTTTTTATTTACGCGAACAGTGAGCCGCAGCCGAATGCGAAGTATTCGTGTGCGGCGAGTGTCGCGATAGCGAGATAAAACTCGCGCAGCGTGTTTTATCTCGTTGCGGTAAATATCCGGAACATCACGCGGATATTGCTGGTTTAATATAAGGAGAGTGAAGAATGGAAAAGAATCTGAGACAGCTGCTGGCCGGGCTGAAATATGAGGTGATTCAAGGCAGTGAAGACAGAGAAATTATGGGGGTTGCTTATGATTCCCGGAAGGTGGAGGAGAATTTCCTGTTTGTCTGCATCAAGGGCGCAGTATCTGACGGTCATAAGTATGCGTCGGTTGCTGCACAGAAGGGCGCGTGCGCGATTGTGGCGGAGGACGCGGTTGAAGTTCCGTCTTCTGTGACGGTGATCCGGGTCGAGAATTCCCGGTATGCACTGGCCTTGATTTCCGCGGAGTGGTTTGATCATCCGGCGAAGAAGCTGACGACGATCGGTATCACGGGAACGAAGGGGAAGACGACCACCAGTTACATGATTCAGTCGATTCTGAACGCGGCCGGCCACAAGTGCGGCCTGATCGGAACGATTGAGAGCATCACCGGAAAGCGTGTGATTCCTTCGGAGAATACGACACCGGAATCATATCTGATCAATGAGTATTTCTCGGAGATGGTTGAGTCCGGGTTTGACAGTGTGGTGATGGAAGTGTCGTCTCAGGCGCTGATGCTGGACCGTGTGGCGGGAATCTATTTTGACTTCGGTATTTTTACCAATATCGCGCCGGATCATATCGGCCCGAATGAGCACAAAAGCTTTGAGGACTACATGGAGTGCAAGAAAAAGCTTCTCCGGCAGTGCCGGATCGGTATCGTCAACCGTGATGACCGCCATTATGAGCGGATCGTCGAGGGCAATACCTGCGAGAAGCTGGAAACTTACGGATTTGACAGCAATGCCTCGCTCAGAGCCTCCAATGCCATGATGCTCAGCAAGAGAGGAAGACTGGGAATACGCTATGAGGCGAGCGGAATCGTCAATATTCCGGTGGAAATCGATATTCCCGGCAAGTTTTCCGTGTATAATTCTCTGGCGGCTATCGCCGTCTGCCATCATTTTGGCGTGACACCGGACGCAATCATGGACGCTCTGACCCATGCGAAAGTGAAGGGCAGGGTGGAGATGGTACATGTATCTGACAATTTTACCGTCATGATCGATTATGCGCATAATGCGATGGCGCTGGAAAGTCTGCTCTCGACATTGCGTGAATATCATCCGTCGAGACTGATCTGTCTGTTCGGATGCGGCGGAAACCGCGATCCCGAGAGAAGATTTTCCATGGGAGAGGTTTCCGGCAGAATGGCGGATCTGACGATTATTACGTCGGATAATCCGCGAAATGAGGAGCCGCAGGCAATTATCGACAATATTGTGACCGGTATCCGGAAGACAGATGGCCGGTACGTGACGATCATTGACCGCCGGGAGGCAATTGCGTGGGCGATTCATCACGGAGAACCCGGAGATATCATCGTCCTCGCGGGTAAGGGTCATGAGGACTACCAGATCATCAAGGGGAAAAAATATCCCATGGACGAGCGCGTCATCATCCGGGAGATTCTGGACAGAGATGCGGAAACGCTGAAGGCAGGCGGAGAGATCAGGGACAGAGAGTATACTATTCATCAGGGCTGAGACGTTTGATCAAGGGGAGCAGCAGGTGAGTTTAGAGAAGGAAAGATACGCGGATGTGATTGTGGATGTCACACAGGCGAGCATGGATCGTTCCTACCAGTACCGGATTCCTCCGGAGCTTGAGAATAAGGTCCGGGTCGGGTGCGTCGTGAGGATTCCCTTCGGAAACGGAAAGCGGTCGGCGGAGGGATATGTGCTGAATATCGGAACAGAACCGAGGATCGCAAGGGATCGGATCAAGCCGATCCTTGAAGTGCCGGATAACCGGGTTACAATTGAGTCAAAGCTTATTGAGCTGGCGCTCTGGATGAAGACGACGTACGGCTCCAGTCTGAACAATGCCCTGAAGACGGTTCTTCCGGTGCGTGAGAAGGAAAAACACGCGGTCCGGGAAGAAGTATCACTGGTATGGCCGGAGAAGAAGACAAGACTTCTTCTGGAACAGTATACAAGACGCCATTACGCGGCGAAGGTCCGGCTGCTGACGGCGTTGCTGAAGACAAACGAGCTTGAGAAGAGCTATGTGACAGGAACGCTGAAGATCACTCCGGAGAGTCTGAGAAGCCTGGAGCGTGAGGGCGTGATTTCCGTGAGAAGCGCGGATCTTACGAGAACTCCGGATGATCTGCAGGAACCGGAGGAGAAGGAAGAACCCTGCATCCTGACACCGGAGCAGAGCCGGGTGTGCAGCGGTATTCTCAGAGAGTGGGAGGGCGCGAACCGCCCATGTCTGATCCGGGGAGTGACCGGGAGCGGAAAGACCCTTGTCTATATGGATCTGATGGAGAAAGTGCTGAAAGAGGGAAGGCAGGTGATTCTGCTTATTCCGGAGATCGCGCTTTCCTGGCAGAATGTGAAGAGGTTTCGCAGCCGTTTCGGGGATGCCGTTACGATTCTGAATTCGAAGATGTCAAAAGGGGAACGGTATGACCAGTTCGAACGGTTGAAGAAGGGGGAGGCGCAGATCGTGATCGGTCCGAGGTCTGCCCTTTTTACTCCGTTCCCGAAGCTTGGCCTGATCATCATCGATGAAGAGCAGGAGTCTTCTTACCGCAGCGAGAATGCGCCAAGGTATGACGCGAGGGCGACCGCGCTGGAGAGAGCGAGGATCGAGAACGCCCATGTGGTATTCGGGTCCGCGACTCCTTCGGTCGATTCCGTCTTCCGGTGCAGAGAGGGCCGTTACGCCGGTTTTCTTCTGGAAAGCCGTTACGGAAATGCCGATCTGCCGGCGGTCCATGTGGAAGACATGCGAGAGGAACTCAGGCACGGAAACCGTTCCATTCTGAGTGCGGCTCTTCGCGAGGCGGTTAAAGAGCGTCTCGAGAGAAAGGAGCAGACGATTCTGTTCCTGAACCGGAGAGGATATTCCGGTTTTATCTCCTGCAGATCCTGCGGGGAGGTGATCAAATGTCCGCACTGTGATGTCTCCCTGACATTTCACACAAACGGCAAGCTGGTGTGCCATTATTGCGGCTATGAAATCGACCAGGTGAGCCGCTGTCCTTCGTGCGGATCCCCGTATATCGGGGGCTTTCGGGCGGGAACAGAGAAGGTCGAGGCGGAGCTTCACCGTTTTTTCCCCGAGGCGCGGATCATTCGTATGGATGCGGATACCACCAGAAAAAAGGACGGCTATGCCAGAATTCTGCGTTCCTTTGCCTCCGGCGAGGCGGATATTCTGGTCGGAACCCAGATGATCGTGAAAGGACATGATTTTCCAAGGGTTACTCTGGTGGGCGTTCTCGCAGCCGATCTCTCGCTGTTTGTCAGTGACTACAGAGCAGCGGAGCGGACGTATCAGCTTCTGGTACAGGCGGTGGGCCGCGCCGGGAGGGGCGATCTTCCGGGAGAGGCTTATATCCAGACCTACCATCCGGATCACTACAGCATCCGGGCAGCGGCGAAGCAGGACTACGATGCATTCTATGACGAAGAAATGCTTGCGAGGGAGATGATGCATTATCCGCCGGCATGCAATCTTCTGGCGATTCACGGATCCTGTGCGGACGAGCAGAGACTCGTTGTCGCGATGGGGCACCTTAAGAGGTACCTGATTCGCAATCAGGGCAGGGATACGGTGATTACCGGACCGGCTCCCGAGAATATCCGGAAGATACAGGATATTTACCGGCAGGTACTTTATGTAAAGGAACCAGATGAGGAGCGGATTATCCGGCTCAGAAGACTGGCGGAGAAGTTCATTGAAATCAATTCCGGGTTTAACCGGATGATGTTTCAGTATGATCTGAATGCGTAGGCGCAGGGCATCGACCGCGTTTTCCGGCAATCATGCGTTGACTGCACGCCGGTGAGAGGCAGGAGCCGAGCTGGCTTTTGTGTATGAGCTGTCTGCCGGCGGGAAGTGGGAGCAGTGCAGGTTTTTATCCATGGGCTGGCTGCCGGCTGAAAGCAGGAGCGGGGCAGGCTTTTATGTATGAGCTGTCTGCCGGCGGGAAGCGGGAGCACAGCAGATTTATATATATGAAGGAGAAATAGATTATGGGTATCAGAAAGATCAGAGAAGAGGGAGATCCGATTCTCACAAAGAAATGCAGACCGGTTGAGAAGATGAATCTCAGGACAAAGATTCTGATTCAGGATATGTTTGAAACGATGTATCATGCGTACGGCGTCGGCCTTGCCGGCCCGCAGGTCGGGGTTCTGCGACGGCTGTGTGTTATCGATGTGGACGGTGAGCATCCCTACGTGTTCATCAACCCTGAGATCATCGAGCAGTCCGGTGAGCAGACCGGTGAGGAGGGATGCCTGAGCATTCCCGGAATGTGCGCGCTTGTCACGAGACCCGAACATGTAAAGGTAAGGGCGCTCGATATCAATATGGAGCCGTTTGAGCTGGAGGCTGACGGCCTCCTTGCCCGCGCCTGCTGTCACGAGTTTGATCATCTTGACGGCATCATGTATCCGTCACGCGCACTCGAGCCGATTCACCCGGTGGATCAGGGAGAGGACGAAGAGGATGAAGAGGAAGCGCCAGAGGATGAGCTTTAATCCGGCTGCCGGCGGATTGAGAAATTGCAATCTGCGCTGTGTATGACGCAGACAGAAAGTGATGAGGTGATTTATGAGAGTTGTATTTATGGGCACGCCGGATTTTGCGGTCGGTACACTGAATGCGATCGCGGATGCGGGCTATGAAATAGCGGGTGTTGTCACCCAGACGGACAAGCCGGTGGGAAGAAAACAGGAACTGAAGCCTACCGCCGTCAAGGCAGCAGCTCTGAAGCTCGGATTGGAGGTATTCCAGCCGCGAAAGCTGCGAAACAATCCGGAGTTTCTGGAGACGCTGAAGCAGCTTGCGCCGGATGTCATCGTGGTGGCAGCATACGGAAAGATTATTCCAAAGGAGATCCTGGAACTGCCGAAATACGGATGTCTGAATGTACACGCGTCTCTGCTTCCTAAATACCGTGGAGCGGCGCCGATTCAGTGGGCGGTCATCGACGGCGAGGAAAAGTCCGGTGTAACGATTATGCAGATGAACGAGGGACTGGATACCGGTGACATGCTGGCGTCGGTCGAGGTGGCGATCTCGAAAGAGGAGACCGGCGGCTCGCTGTTTGACAAACTCGCGAAGGCAGGCGCGGAGCTTCTGGTGGAAACGCTTGCGAAGCTGGAGAAGGGTGACCTTCATCCGGTGAAACAGCCGGCGGAAAGCCCGACCGCATACGCACGTATGATCAGCAAGGCGGACGGAAGGATTGACTGGTCGCTTCCCGCCAGGAAGCTTGAATGTTTCATCAGAGGAATGAATCCCTGGCCAGCCGCGTACACCTACATGCAGGGGAAAGGGCTGAAAATCTGGAAGAGCCGGGTTGAAACAGGAGAATCCGGAGAAAAGCCCGGCACGGTACTTGCCGCTGATGAGAGCGGCCTGCTTCTTCAGACCGGTGAAAATGCGCTGCGGATCACGGAACTTCAGCTGGAAGGAAAGAAGCGCATGAAGGCTTCGGATTTTCTGCGCGGACACAGTGTGAAGAGGGGGACCGTTCTCGGGGAATAGCAGGGTGTTATACCGGGTATAATACAGAGACATATTTTCCCGGGGAATAACCGGGTTTCATACAGATACAGACGGTTCCCGGAAAATTGCCGGGATTCCTATTAACGAGAGGATTCCCGGAAGACAATCGGGATTCCTATTTACGAGACGATTCCCGGAAGACAGCCGGGATTCATTCGCATCAAGAGAGGAGGCTCTCCAATGTACTACGGCGGTTACGGATTGTATTTTGACTGGACCTATATTCTTGTCATTCTTGCGTTTGTACTCTCGCTGATTGTTCAGACGACCATGCAAAGCACTTTCCGGAAATACAGCAGGGTTCGAAGCTCATATGGCATGACCGGTGCGGAAGTGGCGCAGAGAATTCTTGAAAGCGAGGGTATTTACGGAGTTCAGGTGCGTCGCGTCAGAGGAAGTCTGACGGATCATTATGATCCGAGGTCGAAAACGGTGAATCTGTCGGAATCGATTTATGGAAGTACATCGGTAGCGGCGCTTGGAGTCGCCGCACATGAATGCGGTCATGCGATTCAGGATGCGAAAGACTATGCGCCGTTGCGTATTCGTTCGGCACTAGTTCCGGCTGCTGATTTCGGCTCGCGTTTTTCGTGGATCCTGTTCTTCATCGGCCTTGTATTCCAGTCCGGTATTCTGACGGAGATTGGCATCCTTTTGTTCTGCCTCGCACTGCTGTTCCAGCTTGTGACGCTTCCGGTAGAATTCAACGCGTCTCACCGGGCTATGCAGAAGCTGAAAACGATGGGAATGGAAGAGGGACGGGAACTCTCCGATACGAGAAAGGTTCTCATCGCGGCTGCGATGACCTATGTTGCCGCAGTATGCGCGTCCCTTTTATATCTGCTGAGGATGATCATTTTGTCAGGAGGAAGCCGTAGACGTGACTGAGAGAATCAATATCAGAGAACTGGCGCTTGAGACTCTGCTCGCCATCCGGGAGGATGGCCGGCAGAGCCATTTCGTCATCCGGGACGTTCTGCAGCGCTACGGGTGGCTGTCGGATCAGGAGCGGGCCTTTTATCTTCGTCTGACGGAGGGAACGCTGGAATATCAGATCCGTCTTGATTATATTCTGAATCTCTTTTCCAAAACAAAGACAGACCGTATGAAGCCGGTGATCCGGGAGATCCTGCGGATGGGCGTGTATCAGCTGCAGTTCATGGATTCGGTGCCGGATTCCGCTGCGGTAAACGAGAGCGTACGTCTTGCGGGAAGAAAGGGATTTTCCGGTCTGAAGGGATTCGTGAACGGGGTGCTGCGGAATATTTCGAGGCATCCGGAGAGGATCGTTTATCCCTCGATGGAAGAGCCGGTCCGGTGTCTGTCGGTCCGGTATTCGATGCCGGAGCTTCTCGTGTCAGACTGGATCAATGCATTCGGCATTGATAAAACAGAGGACATCTGCCGCGGATTCCTTGAGCAGAACGAGGTAACCATCCGTGTCCGGAAACGGAAGGAAGACGGATTATATGCCGGGGCAGACGATGTCGTGAGAGAACTGAAGGCAGAGGGGGTGGAGCTGGAGAAGGCTCCTTATGTGCCGGATGCCTGGTATCTCAAGAATGCAGGAAATCCCGCGGAGCTTTCGTCATTTGAAGATGGCGGGTTTCTCATGCAGGATGTGAGCTCACAGCTTGCGGTCCGCTGCGCGGGGATCCGTCCGGGGGATCTGGTTTTCGATCTTTGTGCAGCTCCGGGAGGGAAAAGCCTGCTTGCGGCTGATCTGATGGAGGGCACGGGGAAGGTGATCTCCGGTGATCTCACGGAAGCGAAGGCAGCTCTCATACGGGAGAATGTGGATCGCTGTCGGGTGAAAAATATTGAAATTGAGGTGCAGGATGCCTCCGTTCCACTTCCGGAGCGCTTCGGGACAGCCGATGTGGTCATCGCGGATGTGCCCTGCTCCGGCTACGGTGTCATCGGCAAGAAACCGGATATCAAATACCGTGCTTCTCATAAGAAGGAAATGGAGCTCGCTGCTCTTCAGAGAAAAATTCTGACAAACGCTGTGTCGTATGTGCGTCCGGGGGGAATTCTGCTGTTCAGCACCTGTACCATCGCCAGGACCGAGAACGAGGACAATGTAAGATGGCTTCTGGACAGCTTTCCGCTGGAGAGCGTCGGACTTACGGATATTCTGCCGGACGAGCTGCTCGCAGACGAGAGCTTGAGAAAAACGGCAGAAAGGGGCTTTGTGCAGCTGCTTCCGGGCATTCATCACTGCGACGGATTCTTCTTCGCGAGGTTCCGCAAACTGGAGGGAAGCCGGAAGCAGGAGAAGAAGCAGAACGCTGCGGATGCCGCAGGCGAAGCAGGTACCGGGAAAACATTTGCAGCCGGCGGAGAAGAAATCGGCTGGGAGAGTTGTTCGGCCGGCGGAGAGACAAGGGTCGGGAGGATTTAAATGATCAGCAGTGAGGAAAAATTGCAGGGCGTGACAGATATTAAATCAATGCTTCCGGGGGAACTGGAGGAGTGCATGCAGAGCCTCGGGGAGAAAAAGTTCCGGGCGGCGCAGCTTTTTTCCTGGATGCATCAGAAGCGGGTGGAGAGCTATGACGAGATGACCAGCCTTTCTCTGAAGCTCCGTGAGAAACTGGGACAGGAGTATCCGCTGACGAGACTGAGAGCGGTCCGGGAGCAGGTATCAGCAATTGACGGAACGAGAAAGTATCTGTTTGCATTAAATGACGGGAATGTGATAGAAAGCGTCTGGATGAAATATCATCACGGAAATTCTGTCTGCATTTCTTCCCAGGTCGGATGCAGGATGGGCTGCCGTTTCTGCGCATCCACCCTGGACGGTCTGGTGCGTTCGCTTACAGCGTCGGAAATGCTCGAGCAGGTCTATCAGATCCAGAGGATTACCGGAGAGAGGGTTTCTAATGTCGTCATTATGGGAAGTGGAGAGCCCATGGAGAATTATGACAGCGTGGTCCGCTTTGTACGTCTAGCAAGCGCAGAGGAGGGGCTGAATATCAGCCAGCGGAATATCACGGTGTCGACCTGCGGAATCGTTCCGAGAATACGTCAGCTGGCGAAGGAGGATCTTCAGATCACCCTCGCGATTTCCCTTCATGCTCCGAACGATGAGAAGAGAAGGAAGCTGATGCCGGTCGCGAACAAGTACAGCATAAGGGAGCTGATGGACGCCTGTCGTTTTTATTTTGCGGAAACAGGACGCAGGCTGACATTTGAGTACGCGCTTGCGAAAGGTCAGAACGATTCGGAGGAGGATGCCGCAGAGCTGGCAGGCCTGCTTACAGGACTCAATTGTCATGTGAATCTCATCCCGGTCAACCCGGTAAAAGAGCGCCATTTCGCCCGTTCCGGCCGTCAGGCGGTTTTGAATTTTCAAAATAAACTTGAAAATTACGGGATTAATGTTACTATAAGAAGGGAAATGGGCGCTGATATCGACGGCGCCTGTGGACAATTGCGCAAGAGTTATATTGACAGTAACCAGGAGAATTAGGCATGAGGGTATTTTCTGCAACCGATATCGGCCAGAAAAGACATATGAATCAGGATTTTATCTTTACTTCAGAGGAGTCGGTGGGAAATCTGCCGAATCTTTTTGTGGTTGCGGATGGAATGGGCGGACATAATGCCGGCGACTTTGCATCACGATATGGGGTGTCGGTGCTGGTCGAGACCGTTCGCAAGGACAAGAATTTCAATCCTGTAAAGGTCATGAGGAATGCGATTGAAGCGGCAAACCGTGAGGTTTTTTCCCAGTCAAGGAATGATCCGTCTATGGCTGGCATGGGAACGACAATGGTGGTATGCACCGTCGTCGGCGGATACGCGTACATCGCAAATGTCGGAGACTCCAGGCTTTATCTGGCGGGAAGCGATTCCATGACACAGATCACACAGGACCATTCGCTGATTGCTGAAATGGTCCGCCTTGGAGAACTGACACCGGAGGAGGGCAGAAATCATCCGGACAAGAATATAATTACAAGAGCGGTCGGAACCAATGAGGATGTCAAGATCGACTTCTTCGATGTAAAGCTGGAGACGGGGGACCAGATCCTGATGTGTTCGGACGGCTTATCCAATATGGTCGAGGATCAGAGAATCTTCGAAATTTTGAAGGGTGAAGATACAGAAGAAGATAAGGCGCAGGTTCTGGTTGATGAGGCTAACGCAAATGGCGGACGGGACAATATCGCTGTCATTGTGGTAGAGGCATGAACAGAGCAAACGAGGTGAGAGTGTTATGTTAAAAGAGGGAGTTATACTGGGCGAGCGCTACGAGATCATATCCAGAATCGGATATGGCGGTATGGCGGATGTTTATAAGGCTCAGGACAGAAAACTGAATCGTCTCGTCGCGGTCAAAGTCATGAAGGCGGAGTTCCGTGAGGACAGCAGTTTTGTAGCGAAATTCCAGAAGGAGGCTCAGGCGGCAGCCAAGCTTTCTCATCCGAATGTTGTAAATGTCTATGATGTCGGTGAGGACAGGGGCCTTCAGTATATCGTCATGGAGCTGATTGAGGGGATCACGCTCAAGAATTACATTGCAAAGAAGGGAAAGCTGAGCGTAAAGGAAGCAACCAGTATCGCGATTCAGGTTTCTCTGGGTCTGGAGGCTGCCCATAATGTGGGAATCGTCCACAGGGATGTCAAGCCTCAGAATATTATGATTTCAACCGACGGGAAGGTGAAGCTTTCCGATTTCGGTATTGCCAAGGCAATTAATTCAAATACCATCACGGCGAATGTGATGGGATCCGTGCACTACAGCTCTCCGGAGCAGGTCCGCGGAGGCTACTCCGACGCCAAGAGCGATATCTATTCGCTTGGCATTACGATGTATGAGATGGTCACCGGAAGGGTTCCGTTTGACGGGGATACAACGGTTGCGATTGCGATCAAGCACCTGCAGGAGGAGATTGTTCCGCCGTCAATATACACGCCGGATCTTCCGTATTCCCTGGAGCAGATCATTCTGAAGTGTACACAGAAGAATCCGGAGCGCCGATATCAGAATGTCGGGGAGCTGATCGATGACCTGAAGCGTTCGCTGATCGACCCTCAGGGCAATTTTGTTCAGATTGCGCCTCTGGCTTCTCATGCGGCAACCGTGAAGATGACCGACCATGAAATGAATGAGATACGGCGCGGAATGAACAATGGAACGCTTCGCGGCGATAACGACGATGATGACGACGACAGATATGAGCGTCGCAAGAAATACCTGGATCATTATAACGATGATGACGATGATGACGATGAGGAGGATGGCGGAAGCACGAAGCTGGAGAAGGCAATCACGATCGGCGGATTTATCGTCGGCGCGATCATTATCGTGATTCTGATTCTTGTCATCGGCAATATGGCAGGGGTATTCCATTTCGGAGGATCTTCCTCCAAGAACAGCAGTTCCTCGGCAGCAACTTCAACGAGCTCTTCAGCGGAGAGTTCCTCTTCGTCCTCGGATGCTCAGGTAGAGGTTCCGAAGCTTCTCGGCATGACGCTGGAGGAGGCACAGCAGGCGACAAACAAGCTTGGAATCGGTGTGAGTGAGACCGATGAGCAGACCTCGGAGGATTATTCCGAGGGCCAGATCATGGCGCAGTCGATCGAGGCGGGTACGAAGGTTGATCCCGGAACAACGATTAATGTCACGGTCAGCACAGGAAAAGCGGATGTCAAGGTGCCCGGCGGTATTACCGGAGCTACACAGCAGCAGGCGACGGATCTGCTGACGGGAGTGGGCCTTCAGGTAGAGGTTTCTCTCGACTACAGCGATTCCGTTGACGTGGGCTATGTCATCTCATGTGATCCCGCAGAGGGAACCAGCGTCGCTGCAGGAAGTACTGTGACACTGACCGTCAGCAAGGGTGAGGACGACTCGAACAAGGTTCAGGTTCCTTCTATTGTCGGATGGTCGAAGGAGGATGCGGAATCCACACTGGATTCGATGGGGCTTTCCTACAAGGAAAAGGAATCGGAGGATAAGACACAGGCTGACGGCGTTGTACTTTCGGTGAGCCCGGATGTCGGGACATCTGTGGACGCCGGATCAAGTGTGACACTGACGATCAATAAGCTGAGCAGCACCAGCAGCACGTCCGCGAAGAAATATGTGTGCTACAGTCCGCTGTCCCAGCCGTCCGGATACAATGGCGGAACCGTTAAGCTCGAACTGGTGCAGGGAGACCAGACCACAACAATTTACGAGGGCTCGGATCCATGGAATGGAGGAACGTACAGTACTCCGATCGAGAGCACATCCGGTGAGACCGGTGTGATCAATGTATATGAGGACGGTACGCTGATCGCGAAGTATCCGAATGTAACGTTTCAGGAGGAGAGCTGACAGACAGAAAAAAGATACAGGCTGATGCGCTGACCGGGAGAGATCTCGGACTGCGTACAGCCTTTTTCTGTTCCCGGCAATCAGAAAAACAGCAGGATGTGAGGTATGACAGGGAGAATCATTAAAGGAATCGCCGGATTCTATTATGTAGAAACCGAAAAAGGCGAATACGAATGCAAGGCGAAGGGAATATTTCGAAAAGAGAAGATGAAGCCCCTGGTCGGGGATCGGGTGGAGATCGAGGTGCTTGATGAGACGAAGCGGACGGCGAATGTGGTGAGGATTCTTCCGCGTAAGAATTCGCTCATTCGTCCCGCGGTGGCGGGTGTGGACCAGGCCCTGGTTTTTTTTGCCCTGAAAAGTCCGGATCCGGAATCCGGGCTGCTGGACCGTTTCCTGATTTCGATGGAGAGGCAGCATATTCCGGTGCTGATCTGCTTCAACAAAAAAGACATTGCGGACAGCACGGAGGCGGCACACTGGCGGGATATCTATGTGTCCTGCGGGTATGAGACTTTTCTGATCAGTGCGGAAAGACAGGAGGGGACGGAGGAGGTGATCCGCCGTCTGAAGGGGAAGACGACCGTTGTGGCGGGCCCCTCAGGTGCCGGAAAATCAACGCTCACCAATCTTATGCAGAGTGCAGTCCATATGGAGACCGGGGAACTTAGCCGAAAGCTTGGAAGAGGAAAAAATACCACCCGGCATTCGCAGCTCATCGCTCTGGGAGAGAACACCTATTTCTGTGACACACCCGGCTTTACCTCGCTGGATCTTCCGGAGATGGAACCGGAGGAGCTCCAGAAATATTTCCCGGAATTTGAACAATATGAGCCGTACTGCCGTTTCCAGGGATGTTCTCACATACGCGAGCCGGACTGCGGCGTCCGGGAAGCTGTGGAGAATGGAAAAATTTATCAGGAGAGATATGACAATTACTGCAGGTTTTATGAAGAACTGCGTGAGATGAAGAAAAGGAGATACTGACATGACTAGAATTTACCGACTTAGCCCCTCTATTTTATCTGCGGATTTTTCTAAACTCGGCGAGCAGGTACGCATCCTGGAAGACGCCGGAGCACCATGGCTTCACATTGACGTGATGGACGGTCAGTTTGTGCCGCCGGTTTCCTTCGGCGATGTCGTGATCCGTTCGGTCCGGCCTGTTTCGAAAATGTTCTTTGATGTTCACCTGATGGTGACCGAGCCGGACCGCTTCGTGGACGACTATGCGAAGGCAGGCGCGGATATGTTCACTGTTCACGCAGAGGCATGTGCGCACCTGGACCGGACGCTTCAGCATATCCATGAGAGCGGGATGAAGGCCGGGGTTGCTCTGAACCCGGCGACACCGCTGCAGGTGCTTGATTATGTGCTGGATAAGGTGGATATGGTTCTGATCATGACCGTGAATCCGGGATACGGCGGACAGAAATATATTCCGTCGATGACCGCAAAGATCCGCGATCTGCGGCGGAAGCTGGACGAAGCCGGATATTCGGATCTTCCTATTGAGGTTGACGGCGGTATCAATGCTTCCACGATTGATACCGTTTTGGACGCAGGCGCTTCTGTGATTGTGGCCGGCTCGGCTGTCTTCCGCGGCGATATCGCGAAAAACGCTACGGATCTGATGAAACGGATTCAGGAGAGGGAAATGTCCGGCAGGTGAATTGTGGGCTGAAACGCGCACCGAATGCAGGAGGCTTGCGGGTATAAATTTTTGAGGTAAGAAATCCAAACAGAATACCGCATATTAAGAAGCCGGAATAGTGCTGCAGGCATTAGAATCCGGATATAAGAAGCCGGAACAGGGCTGCAGGCATTAGAACCCGGATATAAGAAGCCGGAATAAGCCCGCAGTTATAAGGCGGGAATGGATGAGAGCGGAACAATACGCGGGGATAAGAAAGAGCGAGAGGAAAGAAGAAAAACGTGCGGAAAGTAGTTGTTTTTTCCGGGGGAAGCATCGATAAAAGGGCTGCCCTGGATTATCTGGATAAGGAAAAACCGGAGATCTGCATCGCGGCGGACCGTGGCGTGCGGTTCTGCTATCAGAACCAGATCACGCCGGATTATATCGTGGGAGACTTTGACAGCCTTTCTGCGGGAGGAACGGCACTGTCATCGAAGGAGAGAGCGGATGCTGCCCCGGAGCTTGCCGCATTCCGTAGGGCAGGTGTCCCGATCGATGAATACCGTCCGGAAAAGGATATGACAGATACCGACATTGCTCTCGAGAAGGCTGTATCCGTCGGCGCGGATGCCGTCTGCTTTTTCGGGGCTACGGGTACAAGGCTGGATCATGTCTTCAGCAGTGTGTTTGACCTGTATAAGCTCTATGCACAAGGGATTGAGGGCAGTATTATCGACGGAACGAACCGGATCTCCATGCCTGTGGGGCGAAGAATCGTGATCCGAAGATCAGAGCAGTACGGAAAGTATGTCTCGGTCTATCCGTTTCGCGGAGAGGCTCACGGGGTCAGCCTCACAGGATTCCGATATCCGCTGAAGGACGCGGACATCATCCAGGGCGACGGAGGACTTACGACAAGCAATGAGATTGTCGCAGATGAGGGTATCATCGAGTGCAGGGAAGGAATTCTGATCGTCATGGAGACAAGGGACTGATGAGGGATCATACATTCGGACAACACTCAAATGACGGATCCGGCCACAGACGACCTCGTCCGCATCTGCGGTTTGGCGGCGTACTTTTCTGCGTCTTTGCTGCCATGTTCCTGCTCCCCGTACTTCCTGCCGCCGGAGCGGAAAATTCCGGGGCAGTGAATGCCGCAGAAAAAAGTTCTGGCGCGGAAAATTCCGGGGCGGTGAATACCGCAGGAAAGAGTTCCGGTGCGGAAAACACCGAGACAGTGCGTACGGTTAAAACGGATGGCGCGGCTGCGGGGGCGGCAGATGAGAACCGAAGAATTGTCTTTGTAGGCGATTCCAGAACGGTCGGCATGTACATCACGCTTTCCGGGTCCGGCTACAGCGAGGACATTAACGCATCTCTGGGAAATGAGGTTTATATCGGACGTGTAGCCATGGGCTTTGACTGGTTTGCCGGAACAGGCATGGCAGAGGCAGAGCCCTGGATGGAACAGGGGAATACAGATCTTGTTATTCTCATGGGCTGCAATGATATGGGTTCCCCTGTGAGCAGCGCGAACCGTTATGCGGAATATGTAAATGCGAATGCAGACAGCTGGAGCAGGGACGGCAACCGCGTGTTCTTTGATTCCGTGAATCCGGTCGGCCACCGGAACGGAGGAGCGGAGACGTCCTCATCGGTTTATTCCAATGATGGCACCTGCGCGCCGTTCAATGATACGCTGAGGAACGCGCTGAGTGACAAGGTTACCTGGATCGATTCCTACAGCAGCCTCCTGTCGGGAGGCTACACCACAGTGGATGGAATTCATTATGATGGCGGCACGTATCAGGCCATTCATGATTACATCCGGAATGCGGTGTCGGAGGCGGAAAAGAGAGAATATACGGCTGTCTTCGACGCGGCGGGCGGCACCTGCACTGTAAAAGAGAAAAAGATCCGGGAGGGTGAATCCCTGACGGATCTGCCGGTACCTGAAAAAAAGGGATATGTTTTTGACAGCTGGTGTCTGAACGGAAGCAGAGTAACGGATCAGACAGAGATGCCGTCTGAGAATATCACCCTTACGGCATCGTGGAAGGCATCGGATCACACACCGTATCAGGTGATTTTTCACTGCGGGAGCGAAGCGGATGATGTGGAGACGAGATATGGGACGACCGGGGAAAAAATAACGGTGAATCCGCCGGCAAAAGATGGATACAAGACTCCCGATGCGCAGACCGGCGTCATTTCCGCAGACGGTGCCGCAAAATTTGAGTTCACTTATACTCCGCTATCGTACAAGCTGACGATTCACGCCGGAAAGGGAGTCAGTCTCAACGGGAAATCGGTTCCGGGAAGTCAAAGATCCGGCGGGAGGGAACGAAGCTTTTCGACCCGCTGCACGTTTGGGGATGAGGTCAGTCTTCTCGTGTCGGAGGAGAGGGGATACAAGGATCTGAAAATTACCGGAGATCTGCCGGATATGCTGTCGGGCAAAGAGGCGGGCGTCACTGACTTCCGGATGCCTGATCATGATGTGGAAATCACCATGAGTGCCGAACCCGTCGTCTATCATATCCGGTACACTCCGGGGGTATACAGCATTGCGGGGCTTCCGGAGACGTACACCGTTGAGGATCTTCCGCTCCGTCTGAAAAAACCGGCCACGCCTTTTTTGGCGTCTTTCGGATTCTGGACCGATGAAAATGGACGTGAGGTTCGGACGATTACTGAGGCGGAGAGAGGAGATCTCACACTCACAGGGGAAGTCTTTGATTATCGGGCTGCTGTTGCAGCAGATGTTGCAGGAATTCTTCTGATGGTCATCCTGGGCGTCCTGATTCAGATGAAAAAACGCAAAAGAAAATGAAGAGGAGGCTGCTGCATGAAAGGTGCGGCGGCTTTTTTTACGCGAACAGTGAGCCGCAGCCGAATGCGAAGTATATTTCAGATGATTGCCAGTTACAAATAATTTAGCGAGAAAGCCCACGGTTTCAACCGTGGGATGATAGCGTCAAAGCGCAAATTGTTTTGATTGAATATGTGTACAAAATACTGTATTATATACACATGAAGAATGAATATAAACACACCAGAACAACCGTATCCTTGATTCACTATCACTTGGTGTTCTGTCCAAGATACCGTCGAAAGATCTTTAATATTCCAGGCATAGAAGAACGTTTCAAGGCATTAACTTCTGCGGAATGTCAAAAACATCATATCGATATTCTTGCAATGGAATGTCACATTGACCACGTTCATATGTTTGTTAGCGTATATCCCCAGCAGAGCATTCCTGATGTGGTAAAACAGATCAAAGGAGCGACTTCCCATCAACTGAGGGAGGAATTTCCCCAGTTAGCAAAAATGCCGTCCTTATGGACACGTTCTTATTTTGTAAGCACAGCCGGAAATGTAAGTTCTGAAACTATAGAATGGTACATCCACACGCAAAAGACGAGGGATTAGATGCACACCGTAAGATTACTGTTAGCCACAACCAGATACGACGAAACGGTCATAGAAAAGCGTTTTCATGCCATTAGCCATATCCATAACGTAATCGTCAAGCATGCCCAAAAACGTCTGAAAAGACTGTCATATGATGCCGAATATCAATCTCTAAAAGCAGAATATAAGAAGCTCCTGAAAAAGGATACTCTCTCAATAGAGGAAAAGACAAGGCGAAAACTGATCTCCAGGCAAATGGCAGAAATCATTCGGACTCACGGTTTGTCTGAGTATGCTTTTCAGTCATATATCAAAGTCTGCGGAAAACAGTTTCGGAAATGTCTTTCCTCACAGCAGATACAAAAAGAAGCCACCCGTGTCTGGAAGGGCGTCGAAGCAGTCCTCTATGGAAACGGGAAAGAACTTCATTTCAAAAAATACAGAGATTTTCATACGATCTGTGGAAAGACGAATACCAATGGCGCAAAATTTCAAAAAGAGTCTTGTTCCATTCAATGGCTTGGGCTGAATATCAAATGTAAACTTCCAAAAGATCAAGATTATCTTCTGGAAGCCTTGGATTCGGAAATCTCCTATTGCGAAATGGCACGAAAGATGTTTCCAAATGGCTGGCACTATTATGTTGTTGTGTATCTGAAAGGCGATGCCCCGCATAAAATAAAAGCCGTGGGAAGAGATGATGTTGCCGGTATTGATATCGGAACTTCTACCGTAGCCTGTGTATCTTCCCGGTCGGTCACATTACAAGAACTTGCTCCCAAATGCAGGGAATACAATCAGAAGATTGATCGTTTATTAAGACGCATGGATCGTTCCAAACGGATCTTAAATCCGAATAAATATCGGGCAGACGGCACGATCGAGCCGGCCAATCATGAAAAATGGAAATTTTCCAAAGCCTACCGAAAGAATCAGAATCGGTTGAAATCTTTGTATCGACAAAAAGCAGCTTATGTCAAACAGTCACATGAAGAAACGATCAACAGACTTTTGCACGAATCTGTCTGTTTTATTGTCGAGGATATGTCTTTCACAGGTCTGCAAAGAAAGAAAAAAACGACAGAACGCAGGGATCAGGTATCTGAAATCAAGCAAAAGGATGGTTCTGCAAAGCGGATTCATAAATATAAGCGCAGGAAACGTTTTGGCAAGTCGATAACTGACAGAGCACCGGCAAGTTTTGTCACGATTCTGGAACAAAAGGCAAAACTTTACGGCGGTAATGTATCGAAAGTAAGTACGAAAGAATATAAAGCCAGC
>NZ_JBQHWP010000016.1:0-74939 GCF_052063915.1 Bilifractor sp. HCP3S3_D3 | reverse complement strand
AAAAAAAAAAAAAAAAAAAAAAAAAAAATAATAAAAAAAAAAAAACCAATAAAAAAAAATAAAAATTTTAAAAAAAAAAAAAAAAAAAACCCCCCCCCCCCCCCCCCGGGGGGGGGGGCCAAAACCCCCCCCCCCCCCCCGGTCTTCGGGCTTGTTCATTTTATTTTGCTGTTCCAGTATCGGGCACTTTTCAGGTTCAATGTGCAACAGTGTACTTCACATCATTTACCGTGATGTAATCTACCTGGTTCACGTCCACCAGTCTGTTCAGGTTCATCGTTATGACAGAGTAGTTTTCTCCAACGCCTCCTAACATGTAAGAAGTATTGTCGATATTGGTGTCTTTGTCATATACTTCATAAACCGATCCGTCTGTATAATGGATTGATACTTTCCCTAAATTTCCGGGATCGTATGCCTCTTCCTGTGAAAGTCCGAGACCTTTTCCGAGATCAATGCTGCAGCTGATCGACGACAGTTCCAGATGCCCGCCTTCTTCAGAGGAATACGCAGTTACCGCAAGCGCTTTTGTGGCAGGAATGGATACTTGTTTTTCCTGAGGCTTTTCATTTTCCGGCAGTGACAAGAGAGGGGTATCCGCATAATAGATATCCAGCTTCGGTTCCTCGCCATCCTCTACAGGATTTATAAACACGCAGTATGCATAGCAATGCAGAAGGGTGTCGGTGGATTTCTCATGATCAATATAAATAAAGTCCGACGCATTATCGAACAGCAGCCGGATGGTGGCGTTGTCTGCACTCCGGGCGCCCTTTGCCTCATTTGAGAGGCTGTCAAAATCATACACGGTGACGCCTGTACTGCATTCCAGTGTGAATTCCATCGTCATGGCATTTCTGTCACGGACAGCAGACAGGATCGTCAGCCTGTGGTCATTGATATCAACGGTTACCGGTTCGGTACTGGTCTGTTCGCCGATCAGACTGTCTGCTTTATCCGGATCAACCGGGACATAATTTCTTTCCGGATAGGTGATCTCAGTTTTTCCGCCTTTTCCATTGTCCGCCAGTTCTGTGTGAGATACCACGCTTTTTCTTCCGGCGTCGCCAAAAGCATTCCGGAAGAAATCCGCATGCTTGACAGAAGCGTACACTCCGACCGGACATGCCATACATACAGCAATCACGGCTGCGGCAGTCCGGAAAGACCATTTCCGGGTTCTTTTTCTCCGGTAATTTCGGATTGCCCTGTTTCTGGCAGATTTATAACGTCTGGAAAAATGGTGATTTTCCTGAATAGAGTCGAATTCCTCTACCGTCCAGTCCGGAAAGGATTCTTCTGTATAAGATGTCAGATTGTTTTTCATACGCGTCTTCTCCCTTCTCTTTCTTCTCTCAGTATCCGCAGAGCCCGCTCTTGTCTTTTTCTTACAGCAGCTTCACTGATGCTCAGAATCACCGCAGTTTCCGATACGCTTTTCTCATTCACATACCGCTCATACATCACGTCATAATATATGGACGGCAGACCCTGAATGATACTTTCTGTGTTACTCTCAGAATGAGTCTGGGGTTCCGGGTGCGCCTCTGCATGCAGCAATGCCGGATCTTCTGTGAGCAGCATTTTGGAACCCGCCCTCTGGTTTTTTCGATAAATATCAATCGCAGCGCTTCGTGTCACGGAAATCACAAGCCTCTTCGATGTATCAGATTCCGGATCTTCGATTCTGTAATTATGTTCCAGCAGTCTGACAAACGCATCCATCACGGCGTCCTCCGCCTGAAAACTGTTGTGCAGGATCGCATAGGCGATATGATACATCTTCTGCTCATACAGCCGGAACAGAGAAATGATATCATCAAAGTCATCCTTGCTAGCTGTCATTTCTTCACCTCTCTTCGCTCGGAATTAGAACGTTCTGACAACTATAACGTATCAGGCACGCGTTTTGTGACAAAGGCTGGCAGATTATTAGGACATCTTTGCCCGATATTTTAATTAGAAGTACGTGAGAAAAAACAGAAAAAGGAGATCAAATAGTATGGTTTCTTATACAAAGAAAGTGCCGCGGAAAACAGCACTCATCCATTACTATTTTCACGTTTTGCTTTCAGCCAGTTTCAGAAAAACAGCTGCAGCTGTCGGCAGAATGTGATCGTTAAAATCATACGCAGGCTGGTGCGGCATAGGCCAGTTGGTGCCGTTTCCGACGTAGAACATAGCGCCGGGGCGGATTTTCGTGTACCATCCGAAATCTTCCGAGGGTCTCCATGGCTGCTTCATGTTTACGCAGGAGTAGCCGGCTTTCACCGCTGCCCTGCGGACCTTCTCTGCGCAGCGGGGATGATTGATCGTGGCGGGGAAGGGATCAAATTCTTCAAAAGAGACTGTCAGCCCATATTGATCTGCCAGTTTTTCTGCCTGTGTGCGCAAAGTGAGATCCATATTATCCAGGACATCATCTGCTTCTGCTCTCAGTGTAAAAGCGATTTCACCTTGTCCCGGAGAAATGCCAAAATCCCGGCTGCCTTCCTGTATGCTGACGACTGTGCAGAGGCACGAAGAGGATTCTTTATTGATTTTTTCCGCATAGAGAGCCATAGAACCAAGTGCAGAAGCCGGGTTGCGACCATTTTCGGGAGTTCCGGCATGAGCACTTTCACCGGTAAACTGCACCAGCAGACCTTTGGAGGCACATTGCGTCAGACGGTCACGAACCATCACGGCATTTTCCGGATAACCGCTCAGGTTATGAAAAGCATATACTTCACTGATACCTGTCTCGCTTACGAAATCAGCACAGATTTTTCCTCCTTGGCCGGTTTCTTCCGCAGACTGGAAAATCAGATACACAGGACAGCGGACAGCCGCATCCTGTTCCAGAAGTACGGCCACAGCTGCCAATACAGCACAATGGCCGTCGTGCCCGCATTTATGTGCGATATTGGGTTTGGCCGATCCATAGGGCAGGGAAATAGTTTCTGGTATGGGAAGGGCATCCATATCCGCGCGGAAGGCGATTGGTGATGCTCCGTTATTTAATTTTGGTTCATACAGGGCATAGAACCAGGTTCCTTTATCCCTGATTTTCAGATGTGTGTTCATACAGATAAAGCTTTTCAGACATTCTTTCGTTTGAAACTCCTGCCCCGATAATTCCGGATATTTATGCAGTTTATGTCTAAGAGCTGTAATTGTTTTCCATAAGTCATCCATGTTATGTTTCCCTATCTTGTTTTTTATTACCGTTTAAGCTGGATTCTCCCGAAGAAAGAATGTACCTATATCTACTAAACAGCAGATAAATGTACTCCTGTTTACAGGAGAAAGTATGTTGAAAAAGGCTTTTTTAATTATTATAGGATGATTTTCGGTTTTATCCAATGAGGATTAAGATTCACCTGCCTATAACCTTATGGGTAGAATATTTCTTTCAGCTCCGGTTATAGAATACCGCGCCGAAAAAAGTCACGGAGCCTGGTCCGTGCAGATACCGGATCCCTGCCTTTTGGAGTTCCTGTTCCTGGGGGCAAATATCGACGCTGTCCAGGTTGCCGGCAGATTTGGAATCAAGGCAAACCGTGCTGTCCGGTATGAACACGATGGGGTCGGTACGAGACTCAATTATGAAGTCATGTCAAAGGCGGTCAGCTATGCCAGGAGCGCCCCTTCCGCAGCAGATATGGAATGTGCCCTTGATAAGGAAGGGCTGCTTGCACCAATCCGTGAAGATTATAAGCGGAGACACAAACGGTAATGCGCACAGTTTGTTGACAGAGCGGAACCTGACCGGCAGACCCGTTGATGATATGGAGAACTATAAACATAAACTTCCCACCGTGGAAAGTTCAGTTGAAAACTCAATCGTTTAGCCGATAAAAAAGGCATAAGTCCTTTGTCTTTGGTATAATAGGGTCAGAAAATGAGTCATTCTCCCGGTTAAACGGTTGAGTTTTCAAGAAATACGCCCACTTTTCATGTTGGGAGTTTAAAGTTAACTGTATTGAAGCAGACAAGGAGTACGAGATATGCACGAAATCTATCAGGCAGGCAGACATGTTCTTCATATTCAGGAAACAGACGGCACGTTTTTCAGCATCATACACGGAGACAAGCTCGCGATCATCTCAGATACTGCCTACGGGATTGGGGACAACCGTGGTTTTATCGAAGCTCATATAAATACCCCTTACATCGTTATCAATACCCATGGCCATGCAGATCACGTGCAGGGAAACTGGCAATTTGACGAAGCCTGGATGCATCCGGCGGACCAGCCAGCCTATGAAAGAGCCTGCAGCAGGATACAGAGGATCTCAACCTTTTACCAGTATACAGCGTCCTACGGCGTACCCAGGGAGCGGAAGGACGCCTATATCGCCGCGCCACGCACCGTCATCCATCCTCTGCAGGGCAACGAACGCTTTGATCTGGGCGGCGTCCATGTCTCTGTTCACCATTTTCCCGGACATACCAGAGGTGAGATCGGGCTGCTCGTGGAAGAGGACCGGCTGCTCCTCTCGGGCGATTCTTTCAGTGACGACTGCTTTATGTTCTGGGATAATCATGACTCCATGGAGGCTCTGCAGGAATCCCTGAAAAAGGCTCTTCACCTCCCCTTTGATACATACCTCGGAAGTCATACGACGAAAGCTCTTCCCAGAGAATTTCTCTCCACTGTGCTTGAAAACGCCGAGAAACAGGAGATTGTTCCCGGATCGGAAGAAGTTATTCTCGGTGTAAAAACACTCACCATTCAGGCAGAAGGACCGTTCGGCATCTCAAAAATCCGGATTCCGGACGTCTGACAGCAGCCGGCCCTGCATGAACGCTGACAAATTCCTCTGCATCCATTGATTCCTTCGGCCTTCTAAGGACATCTCACTGTAACCATTATCTTATCCAAAATGATAAGAATATTTTTTCCGGAACCCGGTCTTCGGAAACGGCCGGGTTGAATGATACGTTCGAATTCGCATTTACATAATTGTATATTTTGCTGCCCATTGTGCGTATTTTTGCATTTGCTATCTGTCATAATAAAATCATCCTTAATCACGAAGAGACATCAAGATCTGTCTTTTCATCTCTTCATTCATAATTCTTTTCAAATGATGACATTTACGATAAGGAGGATTTTTATGAAAGGTTATTCAATCAGCGATGGCTTTATGGGATATGTTGACGGTGGGTATATGCTTTTTGCGTGTGAATCCGAGTATATAGATTATATTGAAGAGGAAGACGAGGAATCCTCTCTCAACTGAACCGCCTGTTTTCATCCATTCATTCCACAAGCTCTCTGACATTTGTTCAGTGTGCACATAGTATCCTGCAAAATTCGGGAAAATAATGTATACATTACGAACATATTTGTGTTACACTTTCCAATGTAATGGTCTACTAAAGTTATATATACCATATCATTTAAGATATTCTGCATATGATATGGCATCAACTGTAAACCGAAATAAGTGAAAGAGGTAAATGGAAATGGCAGTTAGAAAAAGCACAGTTAAGGCAGATGTAATTCTTCAGTACGGCGGCAGACAGTATACCGAGAAGGATATCATCGACAGAGTAAAGGCAGCCGCTCCCAAGGCGAAGGATCTCACCATCTATGTAAAGCCCGAGGAAAACCGCGCTTACTACGTTGCGGACGGAGATGCCGATAACTTTGTAGAACTTTGATCGGACATATCAACGTCCCGGATTTTTCACAGAAGATCCCGAAGGCAGCCGGATCCCTTACAGGGGTGCGGCTTTCTTTTTTGCCGACGCACAGCATCGAATTGTGATAAAATACACATCAGATCATAGATAAGAAAGAAGGTTATACAATGAGTAAGCTTGGTGGAAAGAACAAAGACAGCAAGAAGGCAGCAGAGAAGAAGATGAAGCAGCAGCTTGCAGCTCTGGCGCGCAAAAACGCGAAGAAGAAGAAATAATGATCCCTGAAGCAGACAGAAAGGAATAATAAGATGCCCTGTACTACTATACTGGTCGGCCGGAAGGCCACCTATGACGGTTCTACCTTTATTGCACGAAATGATGACTCTCCCTCCGGGAAATACACCCCGAAGAAATTCACGGTCGTCCATCCCGAGGAACAGCCGCGCAAATATCGCTCGGTTCTTTCTCATGTAGAAATCGACCTTCCCGACAATCCGATGCGCTACACCGCGGTGCCGAATGCACTGGAAGGCGAAGGAATCTGGGCTGCCAGCGGGGTGAATGAAGCCAATGTGGCCATGACCGCCACGGAGACCATCACAACCAACGAACGCGTACTCGGCGCAGATCCGCTTGTCGAATTTGTTCCGGCAACGGACGGAAGGCCGGAAGTTCCAGGAGGAATCGGCGAGGAGGACCTCGTGGTTCTCACCCTTCCCTATATCCACACCGCACGCGAGGGAGTAACCCGTATGGGAAGTCTTCTCGAGAAGTACGGTACCTATGAATCCAATGGAATGGCTTTTCAGGACAAGGACGAAATCTGGTGGCTCGAAAGCATCGGCGGTCATCACTGGATTGCCCGAAGAGTACCGGACGACCGGTACGTCATCATGCCGAATCAGCTGGGAATCGATGAGTTCGACATGGACGACGCCTTTGGCGAGCAGAAGAATTATATGTGCTCCGCAGATCTTCGTGAATTTATTACCTGGAATCATCTGGATCTCACCGTAAAGGACGAGGCACAGGATTTCGAAGTCGGATTCAGCAGATCATCCGGAGATTCTCCGTCACAGTCAGACACCGCTTCCGATTCCGGAACTCACGCGGCAAAGCACTGGACCTTCAATCCCAGAGATGCATTCGGAAGTCACGATGATGCAGATCATGTATACAATACACCGCGCGGATGGTATATGGCCCGTTACCTGAACCCCCATTTTGCTTCCTGGGACGGCCCTCACGCGGACTATCGACCGGATTCGGATGATATTCCATGGAGCCTGACTCCGGAGCGGAAGGTCACGCCCGAGGACGTGAAATATCTCCTTTCCTCTCATTATCAGGGCACTCCGTACGATCCCTACGCCTCATATGGAGACAGCAGCAGAAGAGGAGCATACCGCTCTATCGGTATTAACCGCAACGATTTCCTCGCTCTGATTCAGATCCGTCCGTACCAGCCGGAGGAGTTCCGGACCATCGAATGGCTCGCATTCGCTTCGAATGCGTTCAATACATGGGCTCCGATGTACGCCAATGTCACCAGAACCCCGGCGTATCTTTCCAACACCGGAAAGCACGCTTCCACAGATAACTTCTACTGGACAAGCCGTATGATCGCCGCGATGACAGATGCCTCCTATGGAAAGAGCCTCTTCCACATTGAGCGATATCAGCTTGCGGTTGGAGCAAAAGGCCATGAGCTTATCCGTAAATACGACGCTAAGATGATGGACGCACTCGGTGATCCAGTGGCTGCAATCCCCGCTGCAGCTTCCTCCTCAGACAGATCCGAAAGAAATGATCGTATTCATGCGCTTGCCGAGCAGGCAAACCAGGAAATGGCAGATGCATTAAAGGAAGCAGCTGCGGATACGCTTGATAAGGTTCTCTATGAACTGAGCAATCAGATGAAGAATTCCTATTCCAGATCTGACACCTGATCCACAAACAGCAGATAACGAAAAAAGTACCTGATTCATCAGGTACTTTTTTCGTTATCTGAAATTTATCCGAACCAATTCCTGCGATGATTCTCTGCTGAAGTGGGCTTTTATAACCGGTTATCCGGAAGTTCTGCCTTTTTATTCATCAAAAATCATTGTTCTTGCATAATCCTGTCAGATGTCTTGTTAAAGGTTATCATTTTGCTGCTGATTTTTCTCGTCGATCATCAGATCTAACTGGAAAACAGATTGCGGAACATAGAAAAATACAGCATCCAAGTTTCCCTTTTGTTTTCTATTCAGTTGTTGTAAGTATATTTTTCGCTATCTGGCTGAAGTGAGATAAGCGATCCGGCCGCTTTATATTATATATAATAACAACATTTATATTTCTTTTATTTTAGAGAGCCGGAAATCCCTGCAAATAAAGGATTCTCCGGGTTCAGAAAACGAAAAAGCTACTGCTGTCGAACATCAAATTAACTGACAGATAACATTCCGGATAAGTCAGAAGGCGAAAAAACGGAGAGTGGAGGCAACGATTGGGGGAATGCAGATACAGACGGCCGGATTCAGCCGCTAAGTCAGATGACGAAAAGAATACTTCAGAAAGCGATGCCGGTACAGATGACGAAAAAAATACCGGACGGTCCCGATAAGTATCTGAGTCGTTATGATCAGGAGTGATGATGTCAGACAACGAAAAAAATACTCCGCTCAGAAAGCGAAAAAAATACTTTTCAGACCGGATTCAGAAGGCAGACCGGGTGAAAGAAAACGAAAAAATTACTGACTGATGACGAATAAAGTACTGAAATCAAGCAGCAAAGGCAGATCAACAGGAAGGACAATTATTCAGATGACGACATTTGTACTGAATCATCATAGATCGCGAAGGTTTCCTGATGACGAATAATATACTGAAATCAGCCGCTGTTTCCTTCCTAAGGGCTGTTTTTCCAGGGAAAACAGCCCTTAGGAAGGAAACAGAAGACGAAAAAAATACTGTAAACGAGAGGCGGTCAGAAGACGAAAAAACGACTTATGTAAATGGGGCAAGTACTTTTTTCGCCATATGAGAGCGAGATGACGAATAAAATACTGAAATTTAATGAAAAGTTAATCAGTAACTTTTTCGTTATCTGAGAGACAAATGGGAAAGAATAGGTTATTATCCTGTTAAAGTATTTTTGTCGCTTTCTGACAAAACAAAGGGGATATTGAAATGACAAGTACCAGTGTACGGAACGACCTGATCGAGGGCGTTGTCGTCCGGAAGAGTAATTCGCTGATCAATGCGAAATATAAAACCTCGATTCTCGGGAACAAGATCATCGCTGTTTCTCTCACAAAGCTGCAGCAGGAGCCGGGATCGAAGCAGGTAATGGCAACGCTTTATCCGAGTGAGATCAAACGTATCCTTGGTAATGAGACAGATACCAATATTTATAAGAAGCTGAAGAGCGTCAGCAAGCAGCTGGCCGGGAATATCATCACGATTGAAGACGGTCTCGGAAATTTCCATACCTTTACGATGATTACCAACGTGTCCTATAAAGACCAGAAGCTGGAGATCATCTATAACCGGGAAATGACACCGCATATCACGAGTCTTCAGAAGAGTTATACTTCCATGGAACTTGCGACGCTTGTCTCCTTCGAGAAGAACAGTTCCTTCCGTCTCTATGAGCTTCTGAAGAAGGAAGCATACAAGATTGATACGACGAAATCAAAGTTTGTCACGAAGGTTTACAGTGTGGATGAACTTCGTTGTACGCTCGGACTCGTGAATCTGGATGCCTCCTATCTTCAGAGAGCGGTTTCCGATGGCGCGACGTGGTCGGAGCTGGTCCGTCTGGCAAAGAAGGAGGACAAGCAGTATGAGCGGTTTACGGATTTCCGTACAAAGGTGCTTGACGAAGCAAAGATCGAGATGGACGAGAAGGCAGACATTACGTTCGAGTACACCGTGGAGAGAGGAAACAGAGGCCGGGCGACCGACATCATGTTTATGATTTCCTGGAATATTCCGGAGGCAAATCTCGAGACGATTCACAAGAATAAGGTGAAGATCGAGCAGCTGAGTCCGGAGTACGTGAAGGTCGCTGAACCGGATCCGTTCGAAAAGGTCGCCGCGGAGGACAAGAAGAGCGGAGCGAAGAAACTGCGGGAATATTCGGATATTCTGACATATCTGAAGAAGAGTGGAATCCGCGCTACAAGCGGATTTACGATGGAGTACTACGATCGTCTGCTTCAGGATGCGAATGGAGATACGGACGAGATCAAGAGAGAGATCGACTACGCGAAGACCGGAGGAATGACGATCCGGAATTATTTCGGATGGCTGAGAGAGGCAGTGCGGAACCGCTACGCGGACAATGTCGTAGAAGCGGTGGAAGGAAGCACGGAGGATGCGGAGACTGCCAGGGAGCTCCACAGGGAATCTCATTCGAACAGAACCAAGGAGCTTGTATGGGAGCGATACAAGCAGAAGGATAATTTCCAGGATTTTGTGGAAAGCACGGGCGTACCGCTCGAGGCTATGGAGCTTGCCTTTGACATCGATGAGCGAATCAAGATGTATATGGATTTTACAGTCGAGAATATGCACGCATGAGCGTTAGAACGAGAAGCCGGTCACCGGAACAGGATGCCGGCTTCTCTTTTTGAAAAAATGACAGGAGGACGTCGAAATGGAGAGAAAAATGATACAGCGCGGATTTTCCGGAACACGAAAACCTGAAGAGAGCGCAGAGGAGCGCATCGGACGTGCGGCGGCGCGGAAAGCTGCCGCCGCAGGCATGGTACTTCTGAAAAATGAAAATCATATACTGCCGCTTCGAAAGGGCAGCGGTGTCGCGCTGTACGGTGTCGGGGCATCCCATACCATCAAGGGAGGAACGGGTTCCGGTGACGTGAATGAGCGTTCCAGCGTCAGCATCTATGAAGGAATGAGAAACGCCGGATTTGTGATCACAAATGAAGCATGGATCCGTGATTTTGAAAAAACCTATACCGAGGCGAGGCTTCGCTGGAGAGATGATCTGCTCGGCAGGAAGAAGGCAAATGGGGGAGAATATGATTTCTTCAGCGATTATTCGGAGCATCCGTTCCACATGCCTGCGGGACGGCCGATTGATCCTTCGAGGGATATTGCAGAAGACAGGAATACGGCATTCTATATCCTCAGCCGGGTGTGCGGAGAGGGAGCGGATCGTTTCTGTGAAAAGGGCGACTATTATCTGACGGATGAGGAGCATCACATGCTGCGGGATATCTGCGGGATTTATAAGGATGTGATTGTGGTGCTCAATGCGGGAGGACAGGTGGATCTGTCATTCCTGGATGAGTTTGCGAACATCCGGGGGCTGATTCAGATGGCACAGCCGGGAATGGAGGGAGGAAATGCCTTCGCGGATCTGGTCTCCGGAAGAATCAATCCATCGGGAAAGCTGGCGGACAGCTATGCGTTTCGCTATGAGGACTACCCGAATGAACAGAATTATTCCCACAACAACGGTAATACCGACACAGAGGAGTATAACGAGGGCATCTATGTCGGATATCGTTATTTTGACAGCTATGAGATTCCGGTTCGCTACGGGTTTGGCTGCGGGCTTTCATACACCTCCTTTTCCATCCGTGCCGGCGAGATCTGTAAGGCGGAAGGCGGGGACACACAGGAAATCAGTGTGACGGCGACGGTCAGAAATACGGGAGAAACTGCGGGTCGCGAGGTCGTTCAGGTGTATGCGTCGCTTCCGTATGGAAAACTGGAGAAGGAGTATCGACGCCTGGCTGGTTTTATTAAAACCGATGAGCTGAAGCCGGGGGAAGAGCAGAAGGTTATGGTTGAAATTCCGCTGAAGACGCTGGCATCCTACGACGAGAAATGTGCTGCGTGGATTATGGAGGAGGGCGATTACGGAATCTGGGTCGGAAACAGCCTGGAAGGATCCCGGCTCGTCGGAGCCGTCCGGCTGGATGAGACCGCTGTGCTTGAGAAGGTCAGAAACATCTGTCCGCTGAAGACAGATCTGGAGGAATTTCACAGAGATCCGGAGCTGATGAAGAGACAGTATCAGGGATGGAGGAATGAGGCGGCCGAGAAGAGGCTTCCTGTTGTTCTTCTGCATGCGTCTGAAATCCGGAGAAAGACCGTTACGTACCGCAGCAACGCGGAGCTTGTCGAAACGGAGGCGCGCTCCTTTACGGATACGCTGACAAGAGAGCAGCTGATTCGTCTGTCGGCGGGAGATCCCGGTCAGGCGCAGGGGAGCAGCAGCCTCGGTTCTGCTGGGTTTACGGTTCCGGGCTCTGCGGCGCAGACAAGCCGTGCCGCAGAGGATCGGAATCTTGCGAGCATCGTGCTTGCGGACGGACCTGCAGGACTGCGTTTGATGCGCTATTATTTTGTCCGGGACGGAAAGGTCGTTCCCATGCCCTTTGAATTCAGTCTGGAGGGCGGATTCTTCGCGCCGGAAGCGGGGGAGATGAAGGACGATAAATATTATCAGTACTGCACGGCAATCCCGACGGGGACTGTACTGGCGCAGACCTGGGATACGGATCTGGTTTCCGAGGTGGGTGAGATTATCGGAAAAGAGATGCTCAGGTTCGGGGTGACGCTCTGGCTGGCTCCCGGCATGTGCATTCACAGAAATCCGCTTTGCGGAAGGAATTTTGAATACTATTCAGAAGATCCGGTGCTGACCGGAGAAATTGCCGCGGCAATGACGAACGGGGTGCAGAGGAATCCGGGCGTCGGAACGACCATCAAGCATTTTGCGTGCAACAACCAGGAAGACAACCGCATGAGATCGGACTCGGTCCTCTCGGAAAGAACGCTGCGGGAGATTTATCTTCGGGGATTTGAGATCGCGGTGAAAAAATCACAGCCGATGTCGCTTATGACCAGCTATAATCTGGTGAACGGCGTGCATGCAGCCAACTGCCGTGACCTGATCACAGATGTTCTGCGGAATGAATGGGGTTTCCGGGGTGCTGTCATGACGGACTGGACGACGACGATGCAGCTCCAGGATCCGAAGGGAGCGACCGCGGACGGATGTATGCGTGCCGGCAATGACATGATCATGCCGGGAGCTGCGTCGGATTATGAGGAAATCGGGAAGGCACTGGACAACGGGACGCTTTCACCGGAAGACCTGAAGGCCTGCGTGAGCAGAACGGTGTCGATAATCTGGCAGTCCGCCATGTATGAGGGAGCGGTGCCGTATCAAAAGTGATCTGACCGGTTTGAGACAATTATTAACGAAATCAGCCTGAGATATTAATTGATGAATCTGCCTGTGCGGGGTGAAAATCTGCTGAAGTTGCAGAAATAAGAAGAATATGTTACAATACCTTTAAAATTTCGTTTAAAAATTTAAGATTCAAAATGAAATAATGAAACGGAGAAGGTATATGAACAAACTCGTCAAGAAATTACTGTGTCTGTGCATAACCGGTGTGATTTCGTTCGCTGCGCCTGCAGCGACAGCGGTATCTTCCGCGGTGCCGGTGTATGCGGATGTATCTGTCGGAAATTTTACAGATGCGGATTTTAATATTTTCATCAATATGATCGGGGCGTGTGAGTCCGGAGGACTGGTATACGGACAGCGGGATTACGCAACTTACCTTTCTCTGGCAGACAGCTGGGGAGCGGAGCAGACAATTACCATCGGCTGGTGGTCGGCTTACGGGAATAACGGACGTGCTCTTCTGAACAGGATTTACAATGCGGATCCGGCTCTGTTCCAGAGCATTGATACGGACGGATCGATTCAGGCCATGCTCAGTCAGGACTGGGAGAAGCTGAAATGGGAGCCGTCAGCTGCTCAGAAGGATGTGATTGTACGTCTGATCACGACAGATACCGGAAAGAAATGCCAGGATGAGGCATTTAAGGAATTTGCGAAGATATATATTGAGGACTGTCAGTCGTCCTATACAGATGATGTAGCCGCCTGCATGATGTATGCGGAAATCGGCATGCTGGGCGGGGAGGCAGCGGCGAATCGGATCTTTAACAGGGTGGTGAATGATTATTCATCGAATTTCAGTCTGGACAATATCATGGCAGCGCTGGCGGATGATCAGAAGGCAAGTACAAATCCTTATTCGGTAAGCGGCGCTGTGTATAATACCAGGCACAGTCTTTTTTATCAATGGATTCAAACCTATCTTCAGCCGGCGGATCCTCAGGAAAATGGCGTGTTCACGGACGTTCAGAATACATCCCGGTATTATTATGAGCCGGTTTACTGGGCTTATCAGAATGGGGTGACCAGCGGGACGAGCAGTACGACGTTCAGTCCGTCGAATACAACGACACGGGCGCAGATTGTCACGTGGATCTACCGTCTGCTCGGAAATGGAGAGGTCAGCGGGAGTGCCGGCTTTACGGATGTTGCTCCATCCTCCTATTACTATCAGGCGGTGAACTGGGCGGATGCGCATGGAATCGCTGTGGGATTCTCAGATGGATCGTTTGGCGCAGGGGCTAACTGCACCAGGGCGCAGATCATCACGATGATCTATCGCTGTTATGCGTCCGGCAGCGGAAGCTACAGCAGCAACTTCAGTGACGTATCGGCAGATGCCTATTATTATAACGCGGTAGGATGGGCTGTACAGAATGGAATCACGAGCGGTACATCGGCATCTACATTCTCACCGGAGATCACCTGCAGCAGGGCAGATGCTGTAACCTTCCTGTATCGGGCGGCTTCGAAATTCTGAGAGAGAAATGACAGGAACGGATTTTTTTCATAAGATCATAGCTGATATTTCAGTGCCCCTCTGGGGGCACTGTTTTTTTACGCGAACAGTGAGCCGCAGCCGAATGCGAAGTATTCGTGTGCGGCGAGCGTCGCGATAGCGAGATAAAACTCGCGCAGCGTGTTTTATTTGTAATCGCCACGCTCTTGAAAGGATACTGACAGCATGATACAGCGCGCAAGGTGCGGTTATCTTTTCTAAGTGCCACGCTCTTGAATGGATACTGACAGCAGGATACGCGCGTAAGGTGCGGATACCTTTGCAGGCACCGCGTTTGGGAGAGAAAACAAAGAACCGTGTTCTCCTTCACAGGACCAAAAATGACCGTATTTCAGAATCCTTCCGGATATGATACAATGGCAGACGTAATGTCCTGCAGTGTGGCAGAAACCTCATTTTTATGAATGGAATATACGGAAAAATGCGCTGCTGCGGTGTGCATCGGAGAATAATTCGAATTTTGTGTGGAGACGGAGAAAGAATGAAGTACGATTTTACGTCGATTATTGACAGGCGGGGACAGGATGCCACCGCGGTGGATGCCGCCGGAAAGCGGGTCTGGGGATTTGAGCCGGGAGCGCCGATGAGGGGATTCGATTTTATCCCAATGTGGGTGGCGGATATGAATTTCAAGACCTGCCCGGCGATTACAGACGCGATTATCAGACGGGCGCAGCATCCGTTGTTTGGATATTTTGTACCAAAGGACACTTACTACGACTCGATTATCCGATGGCAGGAAGAACGCAATCATGTGACAGGACTCTCGCGGGAACATATCGGATATGAAAATGGTGTGCACGGATTTATCTCGAGCGTGATTGATGTACTGACACAGCCCGGAGATCGGATATTTCTTCATCGGCCATATTATGTCGGTTTTATCGGAGATATTATCGGCAAGGGGCGGCGTCCGGTGTTCAGCGATCTGAAGAAGGATGAAAGTGGGATCTGGCGGATGGACTATGAGGACATGGAGCGTCAGATCCGTGAGAATCAGGTCCGGCTTGCAATTTTCTGCTCTCCGCATAATCCGTGCGGGAGAGTCTGGACAGCAGAGGAAATCGAAAAGGCAATGGAGGTTTTCCGAAGAAATGACTGCCTCGTGATCAGTGATGAGATCTGGTCGGATCTTACCTATACCGGGCATTCCCATGTACCGGCTCAGATGGTCAGTGAATGGGCCCGTGAGCATGTTATGGCGGCGTATGCGCCGAGCAAGACCTTCAATCTGGCGGGGCTTGTCGGGAGCTACCATATCATATATAATCAGAAGCTCAATCAGAGAATCACGGATTTTTCGGCAAATACCCATTACAATGAAATGAATGTCTTCAGTGAGCACGCACTGATCGCGGCATACAGCCGCGAGGGAGCGGAATGGACCAATGAGCTCAGAAGTGTTCTCGAGGATAACTGCCGCACGGCAGTTGATTTCATACAGGAAAATTTCGAGGGCGTGGATGTTTCAATGCCGGAGGGCACCTATATGCTGTTTCTGGACTGCACCGGCTTCTGCAGAAGAACCGGAAGAACGATCGATGAGGTTCTCAGAGCGGGCTGGAATGTAGGCGTCGGGTGGCAGACGGGTCATGCATTCGGCGGTAACTGTCATATTCGCGTCAATCTGGCTCTGCCAAAGACAAAACTCATGGAAGCGCTTGGCAGGATGCGGGATTATGTTTTCACCGATACGGATACAGAGGCTTATTTGTGGATCAATAAGTCTGATGAAGATCAGACAGACGTTGAGGGAGCGCGTTCCGGCGACAGCGGCATGCAGGGAGCAGATAAATCTGAAGGCTGTCGGGATACCGACAGATTGAATCGGCAAGAAGAAATTCGACAGAGAGAAGAGAAGGAAGCACGCTGTGACATGAAGAGAGGGAGCACGGAGACGGATGACGGAGAAGAAAGCGTGGATCCTGAAGAAAGTGGAGAGCCTGAAGAAAGCGGGGATCCTGAGAATTTCTCTGCCGGATGGATATACAATGATGACGGTCTGCTGACCGTTTCCGATGACAGAAATCGTGATATGACGGTGAGTGCCGTGAAGAGGATTCTGGAAAATTATCCTGTAGAGGAATGTCATCTGGCGGGATTTGTAAATGGAAATATCGTTGGGAACAAGGATATGGAGGAAGCGCAGAATTATTGCCGGATCCTGCAAAACGGAGGATTGAAGATTGCGGAGCTCTTCACGGAGGAGGAATGCGTGAAGCTGAAGCAGATCGGGATTTTCTGACACACGCTTTGCGGCAGGCGGCCTGTCTGCGTTTTCGAAGAGATAAAAGAATAAACCACATGCTGTAACCAGCGTCACATACGGTATAAGCTACGGATTGGTTATGAAAAATATTAGTAAATCAGAGACAATAGAAAAAGAAAATGAGGAGAAACAGTACCGGAGGATGACGGAGACGCCGGTCTCGAAGCTGATTCTGCAGCTGGCGGTTCCGACGATCATCAGTATGCTGATCACGAACATCTATAACACCGGCGACACGTATTTCGTCAGCCGGATCGGAACATCGGCGTCCGGGGCGGTCGGAATTGTATTTGCGCTGATGGCAATTTTCCAGGCACTGGGTTTCATGTTCGGTCATGGCGCCGGAAGCATCATATCCAGACACCTGGGCGCAGAGGATCCGGATGCCGCAGTAAAGTTCGCGTCTACGTCTTTTTTCGTCAGCTTTGGCGTTGGTATTCTTGCCGCACTGTTCTGTATGATTTTCATGAATCCGATCCTCCGCCTTCTTGGAGCGACGGATACGATTCTTCCATACGCGAGAGAATACGCGTTCTGGATTTTTCTGTCGGGGCCATTTCTGGCGACAAGCTGTGTGCTGAACAACATCCTCCGCTATGAGGGACGGGCATTTTATGCGATGATAGGTCTTACGACGGGAGGCATCCTGAATCTGATCGGCGACCCGATTCTGATGTTCGGCTTCCATCTGGGGGTCAGCGGCGCAGGAATATCGACGGCTGTATCTCAGATTATCAGTTTTCTGATTCTTCTCCATATGTTTTACAGCGGAAAGACCGTGACCTATTTCTCTCTCCGGACGGTCGGGAGGGCGGCTTCCGGACTGTTCCGGTGGAGAGTTCTCGGAAGGGATACCGCGGATATTGTAAGGACGGGATTCGCGAGCTTTGTGCGTCAGACGCTGAACAGTGTATCGACGGGATTTCTGACGTCTCAGGCATCTGCCTACGGAGATGCGGCGATCGCCGGCATGAGCATCGTGGGAAGAGTGGTGTTCCTGATGGCATCCGTCGCAATCGGAATCGGACAGGGGCTCCAGCCGGTAGCAGCGTTTAATTACGGCGCGGGAAAGTATCGGAGAGTGAAACGCGGTTACGGATTTACCGTGGCGGCGGGGACGGTTGTCCTGGGAGTCATCGCCCTTGTCATGGCCGTTTTTGCTGCGCCTGTGATCGCCTGGTTCCGGCCTGATGCGGATGTGGTGAAGATCGGAGCGCCGGCACTTCGCTGGCAGTGTGCGACCTGCCTCCTTCAGGCATGGATCATCAGCTCCAACATGCTTTTTCAGAGCATTGGAAAGAGCTTTCGGGCCTCATTCCTTGCCGGTCTGAAAAGCGGCTTCTGCTTTATTCCGCTGGTATGTATCCTTCCGAGGCTCTGGGGAATTAACGGAATTATTCTGGCACAGCCGCTCGCGGATGTAATTACGGCAGCGGTCACAGTACCGTTCATCGTTCCGTTCATGCATGAGCTAAGTAGATCAGAGCGCAAGACCGTAAGCGAATCCGGAAAGGTTTAAGTCTGGCGCTCATGCTGAAAAATAAGTATTTACGATTGCGGATCCGGCAGGGTATAGTACTCATTGAAAAGTAAATGGATCAGTCATTTCGAGGGGGAAATAGGTGAGCGTTAGAAAGCTCCTGTTTCTCCCTTATGTATTTTCGGACGGTGTTCACAGCACGGCCTTATACAAAGAAATGACATCCGGCATATGTACAGCAGAAAGGAAGGAACGAATCATGCTAGGTACCATTTTACTTTATGTGGGAATTGTTCTGATCAGCAATGGCCTGGCCGGGGTTCTTGAGGTGAAGGACAAGTCCATGGTTGTCATGAACATTTTCACCGGCGGGCTCAGTCTGGTACTGAACATCATTGCACTGGGATACGGGGTAGTCAGCAATCAGGGCATGCTCTGGTTTTACGGAAGTGCAACGGGGCTTCTGTTCGCATTCACCTATCTTTACTCCGCAATCAATACGATCTTCGGATTTGATCAGCGTCTGTATGGATGGTTCAGTCTGTTTGTAGCCATCAACGCGATTCCGGCGGGAGCGCTCTGCTTTGTCGGATACGGCGGGAACTGGATCTACGGACTGATCTGGTGGGCATGGGGACTTCTGTGGTTCACAGGATTCCTGACCTGCGGTCTGAAGAAGAATCTTGGAAAATTCCCGGCATGGCTTGGAGTGATTGAGGGCGTGGTTACGGCCTGGATTCCCGGCTTCCTGATGCTCGTGAATATGTGGCCGTCATAAACGGTCTCTTCAGATTCCGGCGCAGATTTTATCAATGGTCTGTTCGGACCGGCGGAAGATATTCCGACGCCGGTTTTCGACAGAGGTATCCGGTAACGGATACAGAGATAGAGCAGCAGAGTTTTCATCCTGAAAAGCCGGTGAATTGACAGCCGGCTGTGAGAAAAGGAGGTATTTATGCAACTGACAGAGCGTGAGCGCGAAAAAATGATGATCAGTCTGGCAGCAATGATCGCGCAGAAGCGGAAGGACAGAGGAGTAAAGCTGAACCATCCGGAGAGCGTTGCAATTATCACCAGTTATATTCTGGAGGGTGCCAGAGACGGAAAGACCGTGGCGGAACTTATGGATGAGGGAGCACGGATTCTGACCAGGGATGACGTCATGGAAGGCGTGCCGGAGATGATTCCGATGATTCAGGTCGAGGCGACCTTTGTGGACGGCACAAAGCTTGTCACGATCCATGACCCGATCCGCTGACCGGAGGATTCTCCTTAGGGAAAGCGGCACGAAGACAGTGACGCGGGGACTTATACATTTTGATGTCCCGGACACGGGGCATGCAGACTTACTGAGCACAGCAGAAAGGAGCAGTCTATGATTCCAGGAGAGGTTCATTTTGCGACAGATAAACCGGTTCCTTACAATGAAGGCTATGATGCAATCGAGCTGGAAGTAAAGAATGTAGGAGACAGAGCGGTTCAGGTCGGATCGGAATACCATTTTTATGAGGCAAACGAGCAGGGACTGAAGTTTGACCGCGCGAAGGCATATGGAAAGCGTCTTGATATCGCTGCGGGAACGGCAATCCGCTTTGAGCCCGGCGAGACTAGAACGGTACGCCTGATTGATTTCGGCGGAAAACGCAGAGTCTTTGGCTTCAATAACCGTGTGAACGGGTATCTGGACAAGAACAAGAAAGCCCACAGCACAGATCTGGAGGTGACGGTATGAGCTTTGAAATGGACCGGAAGCAGTATACACAGATGTTCGGACCGGCGGAGGGAGACAGTGTCCGGCTGGGAGATACCAATCTGTTCGCAAAGATAGAGAAGGATTATACCGTACACGGACAGGAGAGCAAATTCGGCGGCGGCAAGGTCCTTCGTGACGGAATGGGCGTCAGTGCGACGCAGACCAGAAAGGATAATCCGAAGGTCGCGGATACGATTATCACGGGAATTACGGTCATCGATTATACAGGAATCTACAAAGCGGATATCGGTATCCGTGACGGGAAGATCCTCGCTATCGGCAAGGGCGGAAACCCGGATATTATGGACAACATCGATTTCATCGTCGGAGCAAGCACGGAGGCGATCTCAGGTGAAGGGCTGATTCTTACCGCGGGAGGTATCGATCTTCATGTTCATTATCTTTCCACAGGCCTGGCTCATGCCGCTCTCGACAATGGTATTACGACGCTCTTTGGAGGCGGAACAGGGCCGGCAGACGGTTCCAACTCTGCCACAACCACGCCGGGCGCATGGCATATTCAGCGTATGATCGAAGCGGTTGAAAACGATCCTCTGAACTATGGATTTATGGCAAAGGGCGCCGGCGCGACACCGGAGACCATTGCAGAGCAGGTCGAGGCAGGTGCCGCGGCAATCAAGACGCATGAGGACTGGGGCGCTACGGCGGCGGGAATTGACAATTCCATCAAGGCAGCGGACAAGTATGATGTTCAGTACGCGGTGCACACAGATTCCCTGAATGAAGGCGGATTCGTTGAGAATACAATTAATGCCTTTGCAGGACGCACGGTTCATACCTTCCATACAGAGGGCGCCGGCGGCGGACATGCACCGGATATCATGATTGTTGCCGGTGATGAGAACATTCTTCCGTCCTCTACAAATCCGACCAATCCATATACGCAGAACGTTATCGATGAGCTCTTTGATATGACCATGGTCTGTCACAATCTGGATCCGAAGGTTCCGGAGGATGTCGCTTTTGCGGAGTCCCGTGTCAGAAAGCAGACGGTGGCGGCAGAGGATGTTCTTCATGATATGGGCGCACTCAGCGTCATGACCTCTGATGCCATGGCAATGGGCCGTGTCGGTGAGGTGGCGATGCGCTGCTGGCAGCTGGCAGACAAGATGAAACAGCAGAGAGGACCGCTCGAGGGTGATTCCGAATATGACGATAATAACCGGATCAAGCGGTATGTGGCAAAATATACCATCAACCCGGCCATTGTCAACGGCATTTCCGATTATGTGGGATCCGTCGAGGTCGGCAAGTACGCGGATCTGGTCATCTGGGATCCGAAGTTTTTCGGCGCAAAACCGAAGCTGGTTCTGAAATCCGGAATGATCGTATATGGCGTTGTCGGAGATGCTTCCTCAAGTCTTCCGACGCCTGAACCAAGAATGATGAGAGATCTCTACGGTGCTTTCGGCAAGGCAGTGCAGAGCACAAGCATCACTTTTGTATCCACCTATGCGTACACACACGGAATTAAGGAAAAACTTGGCCTGAACAAGATTGTTCTCCCGGTTCATAACACGCGCAATCTCACAAAGAGAGATATGAAGCTGAACAATTATGCGCCGAAGACGATCAGGATTGATCCGCAGACCTTCAATGTGACAATTGATGACGAGCTGATCAGCTGTGAGCCGGTAGATACCATTTCACTGGCACAGCGGTACTACTTCTTCTGAGAAGTACAGAAACAGGTATGATATTCCGGCGTGATATGTGCCGGCATGGGGCGGTCCGGACTGTCGGTAATGACAGCCGGACCGATCTCCATATATGGGAGGACGCTGTGACGATGATGATCAGACGGATATTGGGGCAATCGCAGGAACCGGTTTCCCTATATGGGCGGACACTATGACAGGGAGACATCGCCCGTAATATGCGTCATGCCTCGGTTACAGCTGGACAGTCTGACAGAGAGGAGCTGTATAGAATCATGATTTTGACAGAAGTATACGGGAATATCCAGGATATTCCGGATCTGGCATCCTGGCATGTGGAGACCGCTCTGGTGAAGAGTGATGATCTTCTGAAATCAATCCTGCGGGTAACCTCTGATCACGGGCGTGACTATGGAATCCGGCTTGGGGATGAATCACAGAAGCTGGAGAACGGATCTGCCTTTATGCTGGAGCCGGGAAAACTTCTTGTACTGAGTGTCATTCCGGATGAGGTGATCGTGATTACTCCCTCAGATATGGATGAAATGGGAAAAACAGCGCATATGCTCGGCAACCTGCATAAGCCGGTGCAGATCAGAGACGGCAGGATTACGCTTCTGATGGATCCGGTTGTGCTGAAGACGCTGAAGGATAACGGAACAGAGTTTACCGTGGAGAAAGTGCAGCTGGACAAACCCATGCAGTACGCAAACCTGACGCCGGGCGCGCATACACATGCGCACCACGCGGAAGAGCATTAAAGGTTTCTGCCCGGGCTTGCTTGAAAGGCAAGGCTTTACAGTATCTCTGCCTTTTGCAGACCGGATGCAGCAGAGTTTTTATTAGATATTGCAGAGAGGACAATAGCAGAATGAAAAAAGAGTTGCTGGAGGCATTTCAGATCTGTGATTCGACCTTTCCGATCGGTACCTTTAATCACTCCTTCGGAATGGAAAATTATCTGTCGAGGCGGGTCATCCGTAAGGCGCCGCAGTTTCGGGAGTGGTTGGAGAACTATTTCCGCTCTCAGTACCGCTATGGAGAGGGACTGCTGGTCATTTTATGCAGCCGCGCTCTGGATGAGGGACGTGAGGAGGAGCTTCTGAGATACGATGACATCATCAACCGGTCCGTGGCAGCAAGAGAGACGCGCGAGGGAAGCCGGATGATCGCTGTACAGATGGCGGCGCTGATCCGGAAAATTTACGGGGACAGATATGCATTTTTAAACCGATACGCGGAGATGATGGATGAGGACGAATACTTCGGCAGCCCCGCGATCGTTTTTTCTGTTTTTGCCCATGAAAAGGGAATTGACTGCCGGGATGCTTTTGAGCTGTACGGCTACAGTGTGGCTTCCACGCTTGTGCAGAACGCGGTCCGCTCCGTCCCCCTCGGTCAGAGAGAAGGACAGGTGATTTTGCATGACGTCATGCTCCTGATCACGGATCTTTATGACCGAACGTCGGATCTGGATGAGGAATATCTGGGGGCGAACATTCCCGGTCTCGAACTGGCGCAGATCTGTCACGAGACACAGGAAGCGAGATTGTTCATGTCGTAGTATATGCGAGAAGCAGGAATTCGAGGAGCAGTGAATCAGAGAATCAGGATACCGGAATCATCTGACAGGAATATGATCCGGCAGCGCATCACAGAGAAAGGACAATGAATCATGAAACGGGCAGTAAGAATCGGAGTCGGAGGTCCGGTAGGATCCGGAAAAACGCAGCTGATCGAGAGGCTTACCAGAAGGCTTAAGGATGAATACAGCATGGCGGTTATCACCAATGATATCTATACGAAGTGGGACGCTGAGTATATGGTATCCCATTCTGTACTGGATGCAGACAGAATCATCGGGGTGGAGACCGGCGGATGCCCGCACACGGCGATCCGTGAGGATGCGTCCATGAATTTTGCGGCGGTGGAGAAGCTGGAGAAGCGTTTCAACCACACCCTCGATCTGATGTTCATTGAGAGCGGAGGCGATAACCTCGCGGCAACCTTCAGCCCCGAGCTGGTAGATTTTTCCATTTACATCATTGACTGCGCGGAGGGCGAGAAAATCCCGGCAAAGGCAGGACAGGGAATGATCAAGTCGGATTTGTTTATCATCAACAAGATCGATCTCGCGCCCTATGTCGGAGCAAATCTGGAGAACATGCGGGAGACGTCCCGAAAGTTTCGCGGAGACGGTACCTTTGTGTTTACGAATCTGAAAACGGACGAAGGTCTCGAGGATGTTGTGCGGTGGCTGAAGAAGGATTGTCTTCTGGAGGACCTTGAATGAAAAGTCAATTTGACGGAGAAATCCGCCTCGGATTTACAAACCGAAATGGGAGAACTGTGGCACAGTCGACCTATCGCAGGGGAAATTCCAGGATTTCCGGGAATATTCCGGCTGCAGGCGACGTTCCCTATTACTTTCTGATCAGCACCGGCGGCGGTTTTACCGAGGGGGAGACGTACCTTCAGAAGGTTTCGCTTGAGGAACAGTGTCATGCGATTGTGACGACACAGACCCCGAACTATATCTACAAGTGCGACGGGGGAAGACTGACGAGTCAGAACAATCGGGTGAAGATCGGAAAGGATTCCTTCCTGGAGTATTATATTGATGAGACGATTCCATATGCCAGGGCAAGATTTCGTCAGAACACGGAGATCCAGATGGCTTCGGGATCCAGACTGATTATGACCGACGGTCTGACTGCCGGGTGGTCGGAGGACGAGGAACCATTCCAGTACCGGGATATCGGGCTGAAGACCGATATCCGGATGGATGGTCGGCTTCTGTTCCATGACTTTCTGCTCGTCAACCCGGAAGAGGATCATATGCATGAAATCGGATGCTTTGAGGGATCCATGAACTACAATTCCGCTGTCATCATTGATGAAGGTGTCGACGAGGCTATGCTGGAGGAACTGAGAAATTTTCTGAATCAGAAATTCACCGGTTCCGAGGAGGTCCGGTTCGGATTGTCTCTGCTTGATCGTTATGGACTTGTACTTCGTGTTCTGGGGAAGAGCATCGTGGAGAACCGCGAAGTCGTGTATTCAATGACCGGTTATTACCGGGAGAAAATTCTCGGTTATCCCCACTTTGCATTGAGGAAAAATGCCTGAATGAAATGCGCCTTTAGCGATTTTGAGTGTTGTCAATAGAGATAACAGGCATATGTATGACTAAGTGCCGGAAGTCGTTAATCCAGATCGGCTATCAAAAAGAATTTTGAAAATGGTTGATTTTCCGCGCAAAAGTACGCTTGATGAAAATAAGGGAATGTGTTATCATGAACCCATTGTGAGGCTCATTGCTCCTGGCTTCAGGGAAACATCCGGGCCGGCACAGAACAATAGAATAGAAAAACATGGGGAGCCGGAAGGCTGAGAGGTATCACATGAGATACGACCCGAGAACCTGATTTGGATAATGCCAACGTAGGGAAGTGCGAGCACTGGTGTTTTTTATGTAGTCTGTTAGGCGGTATCCATTTGGGTATCGTCTTTTTTTGTGTATAAGCTCTTCGAAACCACGAAGCACGGAGAAATCCGCAGTTTATATAGTATTATACCAGAACAGCTCTTCGAAACCGCAGACAGGAGCGTCACACGCGAAAAGCGCCAGTGACTTTATTCTATTTTAGAGAATTCGAAAGGAAGGACAAGGTTACAGATGAGAGAGTATCATACGCAGATGGAGGCGGCGAGAAAAGGGATCGTCACTCCGGAGATGAAGGCTGTGGCAGGGAAAGAGAGAAGAACGGAGGAGGAAATCCGGAACTGGGTAGCAGAGGGAAAGGTGGTTATCCCAGCGAATCCGGCGCACAAGGGGCTTGATCCGAACGGCATCGGCAGTATGCTGAAGACGAAAATTAATGTAAATCTCGGTATCAGCCGTGATGTGAAGGATTATGATGTGGAGATGAAGAAGGTTCTCAGTGCCGTCGATCTCGGCGCTGAAGCAATCATGGATCTTTCCAGTCATGGCAACACCCAGCCGTTCCGCAGAAAGTTGACCAGTGAATGTCCGGCGATGATCGGCACGGTTCCGATTTATGATTCCGTGATTCATTATCAGAGGGATCTTGCGACCCTCTGTGCAAAGGATTTTGTGGATGTCGTGCGTCTGCACGCAGAGGACGGTGTGGACTTCGTGACGCTGCACTGTGGGATCACCAGAAAGACGATTGAGGAAATCAAGGCCGGCAGGAGGAAAATGAACATAGTCAGCCGAGGAGGAAGTCTGGTATTCGCGTGGATGGCGATGACCGGCAACGAAAATCCCTTCTACGAATATTATGATGAGATTCTGGAGATCTGCCGGGAGCATGATGTGACCATCAGCCTCGGTGATGCCTGCCGGCCGGGATGCCTTGCGGACGCGACGGACAGCTGTCAGATTGGCGAGCTGCTCAGGCTTGGTGAGTTGACGCAGAGGGCGTGGGACCGGGATGTCCAGGTCATGGTGGAAGGACCAGGCCATGTGCCGATGGATCAGATCGCCGCAAACATGAAGGTTCAGCAGACCATCTGCAAGGGAGCGCCCTTCTACGTACTCGGACCTCTGGTAACAGATATCGCGCCAGGCTACGACCACATCACAGCTGCGATCGGCGGGGCGATTGCGGCGATGAGCGGCGCTGCTTTTCTCTGTTATGTGACACCGGCGGAGCATCTTGCGCTTCCGAACATAGACGATGTACGTCAGGGAATAATAGCGAGCCGGATCGCGGCTCACGCGGCAGATATCGCCAAGGGCATTCCGGGTGCGCGGGAACAGGACGATCGGATGGCGGATGCAAGGCGGAAGCTTGACTGGGATGCTCAGTTCAAGGAGGCGCTTGATCCGAATACTGCGAAGTCCATTCGGGACAGCCGGGCGCCAGAGGATGATCACAGTGACACCTGCTCCATGTGCGGAAAGTTCTGCGCGGTGCGGAGCATGAATAAAGCGCTGGCGGGAGAATATATCGATATTCTCTAATATATCGATATCCTCTGATCAGAGGATATTATGCGGGGATTTCACAAGCCTGCCGTTATCCTGGGGCTGACTTAAGGTCAGCAGCCGGCAGCACCGGACAGAGGTTCTGTGAAATCCCTGTTTTTTTTCTGTCGCATGAATAAAAAAGAAAATGCTTTCCTACCGGCACTGGATTCTGTATACTTAAGGTTGAGAATCATGGTTACAGATTTCGCCGCGAGGCGGAAGCTGCCACAGGGCTGCCGCGGATGTTGGAATATACTGCAATATTTGCCGCAGCACAGAAAAGGAGGAGCAGTATGTGGACTAGGATCGGATTAAAAAACCGGTCAAAAGAGGTATTCAGGGGCAATTACTGGAAAGCTGTTCTTGCCGGACTTCTTCTTTCGCTGGCGATCGGAGGATCTTACAGCAGATCAGGCGGAGGAGCGTTATCCGGATTTTGCAACGGAATTTTGAATTATGATATCGTTTCCGGCAGAGACACGGATATTTTCGGATTTCATGCGGGACCGGGCGGCATTCCCGGCGGGATGTTTGGTGTGTGGCTGATGGCTGCCGGAATCATCTTTTTGGTGACACTGGTGATCGCCGTTATCGCGATTGTGGCCGATGTATTTCTGCTGAATCCGCTGGAAGTCGGGGTGCGGAGATTCTTTTATACGAATCTTCACCAGAAAGCGGAGCTTCGCGAAATCATGTACGGATTTGATCACTCCTACAAGAACGTGGTAAAGGTGATGTTCTTCCGTGATCTCTATACCTTCCTCTGGTCATTGCTTTTCGTGATTCCGGGAATCGTGAAAGGGTATGAATACCGGATGATCCCGTATCTTCTGGCTGAATATCCGGACATGCCGATGGAGGAAGCGTTCCAGATCAGCAGAAACATGATGTACGGAAATAAATGGAAGGCATTTGTGCTGGACCTTTCGTTTCTTCTGTGGGTGATTCTTTCAGGCATTACCTTCGGGCTGGTCGGTATCTTCTATGTAGATCCCTATATGGCGCAGACGAGCGCCGCGCTGTACGATGCCATCAAGATCGAGAAAAATCCGTTCGCGGGACAGAATCCGGGCGGTAATGGCAGCTTCGCAGGCATGTGGTAAACGGTCATACGATAATCTTGCCACAAAATGTATAAGCTGCGGTTTGTCTGCGTTTTCGAAGCACATATAGTTTTCGATTTTGGAGGTAATAGAATGTATCATTGCATACTGGCCAAATATAATGCGGAAATATCCAAAAAGCAGAAGGAAAATCTTCTGCCGGAGATCCGGGAACTGTTCGCGGGTCTCACCGGAATTGAAGGAATTGAATCGGTTGAGGTATTTCCAAATGTGATTGACCGGGCAAACCGGTACGATGTTCTGATCCGGATCCGGATGACACCGGAGGCGTTGCCTGTCTATGACGACAGTGAAATCCACAAAACCTGGAAAAGAAACTACGGAAAATACCTTGAGAAGAAGGCGATATTTGATTATGAGGGATGAGAATGCGTAGCAGATATGCACAAAATTTCCCGGTATTTTCACAAAAATTATAGAAGTAAGTCCTGAATTTCATGCAGAAGCTCCCGAAAGATTTGCATTTCAGTGTCAAGAGGATAAAATATCTATGTAAGGTCTCCGGAGAACCGCGGGTCATGGAAGAATAACATACCGCATCAGTTTTCACGGAGCCTGTGACAATATTTATTTGGAAGTCGGCCGTAGATATCGAAGACCGAAATTGAATATGAGGAGAGGCATGAGAGATGAAAAAGGCAAAGGTGAAATTCAACCGGGTCGAGGATATCGTAGCATTTGTTAAACTTGCCGGAGAATGCGCAGAGGATGTCACGGTCCGGAAGGGCAGAAGTGAGACGGACGGCAAATCAATCATGGGAGTATTTGCTCTGGGATTTGAACCGATAGAGATTGAGTTCACGGAAGGCAATTCACAGATGGAAGAGTATCTGAGCGCGTACGCCTTATAATCAGCGTTCAGAAAGCGTGTTAAACAGACCTAAAAGATCGGCAGATATTTGTTCGGAAAAGGATAAATATCTGCCGATTTACTGTATAAAGCCGTCGTCAAGCGGGCAGTTTTTGGGCATGCGAAGCATGCACAGAAAACTGCATGCTTGAACGACGCTAACATGTATGAGCATGGAGCGGTGCGAAGCAACGCGGGAATGCGAATACCTGTTAGCGGCACGGAAGCTGCGAAGCAGCGAAGTGACGCGTGGACTTATACAGTATGCGGCACTATATAATAATAAGCTCTTCGAAAACGCAGACAGGTCGCCTGTCGCGAAGCGCGCGTAAGAGACTGTATGCGATTTCGAAGGCAACAGAGGTATGAGCGTGAAGCCGTGTGAAACACGGCGAAAACGCGAATACGCACAGGCAGTGCTCCACACCTGTCAGGAAAGGAAAAAGACAACGATGGAAAATTTCGATGAATTATACTATCAGAGACCATATCTGAAAGAGTTTGACGCGGAGGTGATCTCCTGCGAATCGTGCGGGAAGGGCTATCACGTGGAGCTGAACCGGACGGCGTTTTATCCGGAAGGCGGCGGTCAGCCTTCAGACTGCGGTATCCTCCGGACTGACGCACAGACGGTTATTCCGGTGCGGGATGTTCAGAAGCATGGGGATCACATCGTTCATACGACGGATCGGGAAATCGCCGTCGGAACTCAGGTACACGGGGTCATTGACTGGCAGCGCCGAATGGATTATACTACGGCACATTCGGGTGAGCATATCCTATCTGGTCTGATTCACAGACGTTTCGGATACGAGAATGTCGGATTCCATATGACTGAGGAATGCGTCACCATTGATATCAGCGGAGTCATGACCTGGGAAGAACTGATGGAGGTGGAGCGTGACACAAATGCAGTGATCCGCAGCGATGTTCCTGTAGAAGAAAGCTTTCCGGAGGGACAGGAACTGGAGACGCTGGATTACCGGAGCAAGAAGGAGCTGACCGGGAAGGTGAGGATCATCACGATTCCGGGAGCGGATATCTGCGCCTGCTGCGGGACCCATGTGATGAGAACCGGCGAGATCGGCATGGTGAAATGTATCAGCATGATTCATTATAAGAAAGGCGTGCGGATCGAGCTGGTCTGCGGCAGAAAGGCCCTTCTCGATTATGAGCGGAAGGTGGATCAGAACACGGAGATCTCCCATATGCTCTCCGCGAAGCCCCATGAGACAGCAGAGGCTGTCGCGAGAGTACAGCAGGAGCTGGCGGAGGCGAATCAGAAGCTCAACGACTGGATCGGTCGGTACTTTGACGGGAGGATGAAGGAACTCGAAAAGCAGGAGTCCTTTCTGATCGACTTTGAGGAAAATATTGACAGGAACAGCTGCCGGAAGTTCTGCGACAGGCTTGTGAAGGAATCCATGGCGCCTACCTGTGCCGTAATTACGGCGCAGGTAGACGAAAAGGGCGTCTATGCGTACTGCATCTGCAGCTCAGCCGTCAATCTCAGGAACCTCACGAAAAGCATCAATTCAAGTCTTGAAGGTCGCGGCGGCGGAAGCCCGGAGATGATCCAGGGCTCTTTCAAGGCAGAAAAGGAGAAGATACAGGAGGTATTGACTGAAATCTTTACTGTATAAGCTCTTCGAAAACGCAGACGGGCTCGACACACGCGAAGCATGTGAAAGAGCGAGGATGCGATTTCGAAGGCAACAGGTATGAGGATGAAGCGCGAAGGCGCTGAATCCGAATGCCTGTTGGATTGCGGGAGTGCGAAGCACGGAGCAATCCGTAGCTTATGCAGTATCAAAGAGAGCTCTAGGAAAACGCAGACGGGCTCGACACACGCGAAGCGTGTGTAAGGGCCAGGATGCGAATTTTCACAAAACGTGTGTTCTGTGTTATAATCGGAGGCGGAACGGTTTTTGAGTTTCCTGCTGAGGGGATTTGATATGCTTGTGATAGAACTGCTGCTTCTGGCAGCGCTTGTGATATTTCCGGTGTCGCTGATCGCGGGTATTGTGAAAAAGAGACGCAGCGGCGACCGGCGAGGGCCCCGGATATGGATGATCGGATCGATGACGGTGATTGTCATCGGAGCGATTCTTGTCGGCGTTCTCCCGGGAGGCGTTCAGACCGGTACTGGAGAGAACCGGACGGGAGCTGTTGGGACCGTCATCGACCGGATTCGGAACGGGACAACCGCCTCTGTCGGAGGGGCGCTGCCTTCCGAGGAGAAAAGAGCGGCGGCAGAGCTCACAGCCTTTGATCCGGATGAGATTCCGGCGTACAGCGGCTCACCGTCGGTAGAGGTCAACGGGAACGTTCCCTTTTTCACGGATGAGGACCTCCGGACACAGGAATTCGAATTCTACAGCAGCCAGGACAGTCTCGGACGCTGCGGAACCGCCTGGGCGGATATCTGTGTCGATACAATGCCGGTGGAGGAGAGGGGAAAGATCGGATCGGTGAAGCCGACCGGATGGCACACGGTAAAGTATAACGGGATCGACGGCAATTATCTGTACAATCGCTGTCATCTGATCGGATATCAGCTGGCGGGCGAAAACGCAAACAAAAAAAATCTGATCACAGGTACCCGCTATATGAATGTAGAGGGAATGCTTCCCTATGAAAACGAGGTGAACTACGCGGTCACCGACTTTAATTTTCATGTACTTTATCGGGTTACACCGGTTTTTGAGGGCAATAATCTGCTTGCTTCCGGTGTTCTGATGGAGGCGGAATCCATAGAAGACAGGGGAGAGCGAATCCGGTTCTGCGTCTACTGCTACAATGTACAGCCGGGGATCACCATTGACTATGCGACCGGTGACAGCAGCGGTCCGGCATTTACCGGCTCTGATTCTGCATCCGGAGGGAAAGAGACCGCGAAGCAGACGGAAGTGTCAGAGACACCTGCTTCGGAGCCATCCGTTTCGGGTGGGACAGTCAGCTATGTCGTCAATACGAATACAGGCAGATTTCATTATCCGACCTGTTCGTCAGTGGAAGACATTGCTCCGGGAAATCGAATGGAATGGACCGGATCCAGGGATGAACTAATCGGCAGGGGCTACACACCCTGTAAGCGATGCAATCCGTAGAATATAAACAACAGCAGGTGTGCGCAGTACCGGTTCCGGTTTAAAATGGAGATCATATGTTTCGTATCATTGCAGGAATTCTTGTAGCTTTTATTCTCAGTATAGCGGTTCTTATATATTTTGGGCTTTACGCGGTATTTCGCGCCGTGCTCTACAATACGAATGAACGGAAGTCCGGTCATGTTCCGCTCCCGACCGGGGAGGGATATGATCAGCATCAGGAGAGCATGCAGGAGCTGGTGGACCTGATGAAGGAGATTCCGTATGAAGAGGTAAGCGTTCGGAGCTTCGACAACCTGACACTGTATGGCAGGTATTATGAGGTGAAAAAGGGAGCACCGCTTCAGATTCAGTTCCACGGATACCGGGGAGAGGCGATCCGCGATATGGCAGGCGGAAACCGTGTCGCCAGGGAACATGGGCAAAACACTCTGGTTGTGGATCAGAGGGCGCACGGGAAAAGCGGCGGGAATGTTACAACCTTCGGGGTGAAGGAACGGCAGGACTGTCTGACGTGGGCCAGATACGCTGCGAAGAGGTTCGGCCTGCAGACACCGGTCATTCTGTCCGGGGTGTCAATGGGCGCCGCAACGGTTCTGATGGCGGCGGATCTGAAGCTTCCGGATAACGTTGTCGGGATTATCGCGGACTGCGGGTATACCTCACCGGAGGCAATTGTCCGGGATGTTGGAAGGGCAAGGAGGTATCCGGAGGGAGCGGTCTGGTGGCTGGTGAAGACCGGGGCAAAGCTTTTCGGCCATGTGGATCTCGCGAGCTGCGGTGCCATAAGCTCAATCCGGAAATCGAGGGTTCCGGTACTTTTGATTCACGGCGACGCGGACCGGTATGTGCCGGTGCGGATGAGCCGGGAGCTGTATAAGGCGGCAGAGGAAGCGGGAGTTCCCGTCCGACTGGAGATATTCCGGGGCGGCGCCCACGGAATCAGCTATCTGACGAATGTCCAAAGATATACAGATCTCGAGATGGAGTTTACATCAGGGCTGATGAAACGGTATATCCGGGAGTATTCCGGAGAGAAAGAACCGGAGAGAGGAAAGATATGACACTGGAACAGAAAAGGATTCTGGAGGAGCAGGATGTGAGCCCGGAGCTGATCCGCGGCGTGGAGAGATTCCGGGAGACTTATACCGTAGATGACGCTGTCCGCAGCCGTGTGGTAAAACCTGCACTTCCGTTCTACGGGAAAGAGGTGCTGGAAATGGCGATCGCCGCTCTTCTGGAGGGACAGAATCTGTTGCTCACGGGCGCAAAGGCAACGGGCAAGAATGTTCTGGCGGAGAATCTTGCTTTTTTATTCGGAAGACCGGTGTACAATGTGTCCTTTCATGTGAATACGAGCAGCGCAGAGCTGATCGGTACCGATACCTTCCGGAATAATCAGGTGGAGCTTCGGGAGGGGAGTATCAGCCTCTGTGCCCGGTATGGAGGTTTCGGCATTCTCGATGAGATCAATATGGCAAAAAATGACGCGGTTTCTGTCCTGCATTCGACGCTCGATTACCGGCGGAGCATCGATATCCCCGGTTACGAGAAGATTGACCTTCATCCTGCGGCAAGGTTTATCGGAACGATGAACTACGGGTACGCCGGAACAAAGGAGCTGAACGAGGCGCTGGTATCCCGGTTCCTTGTCATCGACATGCCACCGCAGACAGAGAATTCGCTGGAATATATTCTCAGCCGCATCTTTCCGGATATGACGGAGAGGGCAAGAGAGCAGCTGTCGGGGCTGTTTCTCGATCTGCAGACAAAAGCAGAGCACGGAGAAATTTCAGCCAGGAGTCTGGATCTGCGCGGAATTGTTGCGGCGGCACAGACAGTCCGCCAGGGCATCCCGCCTTTTCTCGCGTTGCAGATGGGGGTTGTCAATAAATGCTTTGATACCTTTGAAAAGGAAATCGTTCGCGATGTTCTGAGTACACGGATTCCTGCGGAATGGACGAGGAAGGATGTTTTTGCTTGAAGACTGGCGTGGATGTATGGGAATCCTATCCCTACGAGCTGGAAAACAGAATACGGAACCTGATCTGGACGGTCAGCGGGGATTATAGTCTTGAGGTGAAGCCGGATCTTGCGGAGTTTTCCCGATCGCCGGAGATCGCCATCTATAACGGGATCAAGCAGGGGGCTCTGGCGAAATATTTTGATCAGGATGCCATCGCGATGTATCTTCTGAAGAAGATTTACTGTCATGCGGATCAGAGAGCACTGATGGACACCGCCAGGCTGTGTATTGAGGAAGCGGTCGGATGGAGACTTGACCGGGAGCGCGAGGGAGTACGGTCTCTGCGGAAAAAAGCTCTGGAGAAATGGCTGTACCAGGACTTCGGAAGAATGTCCGCGTATCCGCTGGGACGGCTGATGGCGGCGAGCTGGAGAGAAAAGCTGGATGGCAGCTATCACGGCCCGGAGCAGATCATGCGTCAGCTGGACCGGATTCATGGTCTCCGTCAGGCGGAAACCTCGGAAGAAATCATCGCGATGATCGACAGTTTGTACAACGATGTGGTAGATCCTTCTTTTTCAATGACGCTGACGGAGGTGCTTCAGGTAACACCGGAAGAACTTACCGAGTTTTCCTGGAGCGATTATCTGAAGGAGGAGCTGGAGGATGATTCCATCCGCTATGTTATCGAGAGAGTTACCGCGGAGATGCTGAGTTCGGATGAGCCCTCCCGGGAGGGTAAAACGGATGAGCCGGCTCCGGCGGAAGGCGGAGACAAGATCCGGAAGCTTCTCCTGATCGATGACAGCGTTCTGGAAAAATCGAGAGAGTATGTGCAGCGGAATTTCGGGAAATCCTATCTTTCGCTTTCAGAGGAGAAAAGGATCACAAGCCGCATGTGCAGGGGAATACATTCCGACTGCGGGCTTTTTTTCACTGACGGGATCCTGAAGAATCCCGTGGTCCGGAACAATCAGTATGTGCTCGCGAAGGGAAATAAAGAGAAAACACTGGAATACTTCCGGACGAATTACCGGACAATCCGACATAATATTCAGATTCTCACGGATATGCTGAAGCGCGCATTCGCGCTTCGAAACGAGGAGGACAGCATCCTGTCCGATTCCGGTCAGATCGATCCGCGGCAGCTGTGGAAGGCAGGGAGATCGGAGGACGCGAGGCTGTTTCGGAGAGTTCTGCGAAGGGACAGCATGGATTTTGTGGTTGATTTTCTGATCGACGCGAGCGGGTCACAGAGAAAGCGGCAGAGAGAAGTGGCAATGCAGGCGTATATTATCTGCGAGGCAATGTCGAATCTTGGAATTCCCATGCGGGTGATGAGCTTCTGTACGTTCTGGGATTACACGGTGCTTCGCAGATTCCGGGAGTATGGGGATGACCGGAGCGCAAATGAAAACATTTTTGAGTTTACCACAAGCTCCAACAACCGGGACGGCCTGGCGATACGGACTGTGGGGCAGGGGCTCCTGGAGAGAGAGGAGAGCAACAAGGTCCTGATTGTGTTGAGTGACGGGAAACCGTATGATGTAATGATCAACCGGCCGAACGCGAGAAATCCGGAGCCTTACGCGGGTCACAGGGCAGCCCTTGACGCGGGCACCGAGGTCCGCCGGCTGAGACAGAACAATGTGGCGGTGCTTGGTGTTTTTGTAGGAGAGGAGAGCGAGCTTGCCGCAGAGCGGAAAATCTTTGGGAAGGATTTTGCGTATATCCGGTCAATCGACCATTTTTCGAACACCGTGGGGAGATATCTGCTCAGGCAGATTGAAAATTAGTCTCCTGTATAAGCTGTGCGCGCTCCGCACCTTCGTGCTCCCGCGTCGTTACAGATAAGAAACCGGGAATTAAAACCCGGGGAGAGATGTTATGAGTGAGAAATCCGGATACAGAAAAACGAATACCAGACGCAGACGGCGCAGCAGAAAGAAACGTTTCTGGAGAAAGTTTATTCGTTTCTGGAGAATGTTCGGGCGGGCTGTCGTCTATCTCTATCATGCAGGCGGCAGGGTCGTGATCCCTGTGGCAGCCCTGATTGTGGTGTTTATCGCTGTGGGGACAATGGAACAGAACGAACAGATGGCTAATGTGCGGAAAGTAACGAAAAAGGATACCACAATTACGATCCGCAAGGATCTGGTGAGCGACCAGGTGGAGAATTATTCGGATGTAATCCGGAAATATGCAGACGAATACTCTATTGGCGAGTATACCGGGCTGATCAAGGCAATCATGATGCAGGAATCAAGGGGTGACGGAACAGATCCCATGCAGGCGTCCGCTTCCTTTTATAATGAGCGCTATGCCGGACAGACAATTACAGATCCGGATTATTCAATCCGGGCCGGTGTCCGGGAACTTGCGGCGGCTCTTGATGCTGCCGATGTCCGTGGACCGGACGACATTAAGGGGATTTCGCTGGCTGTGCAGGGATACAACTTCGGTACCGGTTACATTGAATGGGCCAGGAAGAATTACGGCGGCTACTCTGAGGAGAATGCTTCCACATTCTCAAATATGAAGGCATATGAAAATGGATGGAGCTCCTACGGTGATCCGGATTATGTGGAACATGTACTGCGCTATTATTCTTATTCCTATTCGCTCTCCGGCGGCAGTTCCGTGAAGGACGGAGACACTGCCGGGACATCTGCGCTGTCCTGAATAATACTCAGAGGGATATTCGATATTCAGAGAGATATTCGAAAGTCAGAGGGGTATTCGGAATTCGGAAGAGTATTCGATATTCAGAGCGGTATTCGAAAGTCAGAGGGGTTTTTGGGGTGTGAAACGGCGAGGCTAATGCCGCGACAGACTAACGAAGCCGGCGCGTGCGGCAGTGGTGGGAGCTGATAAGCAGCAGAGCGGATGGCTTTATCCACTATGTGGGCACACGCAGAAAAACGGCAGGATCGCCTTTTCGGAGATCCTGCCGTTTTTGGACAGATAGCCGCATAGGGCTTCCTGCACGCGTTTCTTACGCATTTCCGTCGATCATGAAGTTCATGAGCTTGCGGATATCTTCCGGATCAGAAGCGATGATCTCGAGCTCCGGAATAGCAGCCTCATTGGAAAAAATGTTTGCCAGGGATACATACTGGCTGAGCTTTGATTTCAGGTTCAGCGTGTCACCCTCGGCAGTAACCAGTTCCACTCTTCCCTTGCAGCTGTCTACGATTTCAAAAAATTTCTCAACATTCGTGATGTTATTGATTTTCATCTCTTATCCTCTCTTTGCCGTGCGGATTATAACGGCAGTCTATAGACCTTTTGCTCTGCTTTACGAATATATATGACGAATATATGAATGTCTTGTCAAAATCATCCCGATATCAGTCATTTTTTGCTGCTGCACACGGATTTACGGCTTGTCTGAAAGGCGGGGAAAGTACAGTTTGATGGCACGGTCCGTCCGCAGACTTCTGAAAGCAGGTACTGTCCGGATAAAGGCAGGATATTATTCCCCGTACCGGATAATCGTTAACAGAAACAGCCGGGGCGGGCGGCAGGTGTATGCGCAGGTTTTGGTATGGAAGTTTATGGTGGTTTATGGTAGACTGTTTTCAAATTTGCAATGCTGTAACGGCCGGGGCAGGCAGGGATTTCGAGACGCGGGACGGAACTGATTAATGAGAGGAGAGATGCCGGAATGTACAGGATTCATCTATCACAGAGCGGGAAGGGATATGAGGCTCAGCGGATTATGGTGCTTCTTCTTGGTACATTTATTTACGCGGTGGGCATCAATTTTTTCATTGTACCTGCGGGTCTTTATACCGGCGGAGTTCTGGGACTGTGTCAGCTGCTGCGTTCCTTTCTGACATCGGTTGTCGGACTCAGATTCGGGAGCGTCGACGTCGCGGGTATCCTCTATTATCTGGTCAATATTCCGTTCCTGGTCCTGGCGCACAAGCTGATGGGAAAGCTCTATTTTGCGAAGACCATTCTCGGTATTACAGCGGAATCTGTGTTCCTTGTGCTGCTTCCGGTTCCCAGGCAGGCGCTGGTGGACAACCGTCTGGCTGCCGCCCTGATCGGAGGTGTAATCTGCGGCGCGATGATGGGACTGATGCTGAGGATGGGAGCCTGCGACGGAGGAATGGATCTGATCGGTGTGCTGATTGTGCACCAGAGGAACGGGGCCAGCGTGGGACATGCCAACCTGTACGTCAATATTGTTGTCTTTGCCATTATGGCCTTCAATTATCCGATTGACATTCTGATCTATTCGCTTTTTTCCGCGTTTATCACATCGTATGCGCTTGACCGGTTCTATTCGCAGAACATCAAGGAGGAATTTCACATCATCACACAGCAGGATGTAGAGGCCCTGGAAAAAAGCATTATCCGGGAGCTTCGCAGATCGGTGACGAGATGGGAAGGAAAAGGCGGATTCAGCGGAAATGATGTAAATATTCTCTATGTAATTGTAGACAAGTACGAGGCACCGAGACTGAGACGGCTGGTCCGTGAATTTGATCCGGATGCCTTCGTCGTTGAAAATTCCGGTGTCAATATCTCGGGTAATTTCGAGAAGCATCTGGAGTGAGAGACTGTTGTAAAGATCCGGACGGGAAAGCAGTGCCTTGCAGTACCGCCGGCTTGTCGGTCTTGTCAGCCGCGCGGGGACGGTCATTCCGGCGTTTGAAAATGATGTATGATTGGATGGCTGCACGTATGAACCGGAAACCTGCGGGAGCGGTCCGTGTTCAAAGGTCCGCGGGACGGCGGGAAGGCTGGCGCTGCGGATTCGCCTGCGGGAGCGGTCAGTTTGACAGAAAAGAGGTCAGAGAAATGGAGATCAGAGAAGAAGTTCGCAAAATGAAGCGGGTCGCGCCGCAAGTCGCTTCGTCTACCCTGGAACAGAGAAATCATGTTCTGAAATTGATCGGGGAGAGTCTGGAACGTCATAAGGAAGAGATTTTCGCGGCGAACCGGAAGGATCTTGAGAGAGCCGATGCGGAACAGGTCGCGCCGGCGATTCGGAAGAGACTGAAATTCAGTGAAGAAAAGCTTGCGGATGTGGAAAAGGGAATCCGGCTCCTGATAAGCCTTCCGGATCCGATCCATCGGGAAACGCTGGTACGGGAACTGGATGAGGGACTGCTGCTGAAGCGGGTCACCTGTCCGATTGGTGTCATCGGTGTTATCTTCGAAGCCCGTCCCGACGCGCTGGTTCAGATTTCATCGCTCTGTATCAAGAGCGGAAACTGTGCGGTCCTGAAGGGCGGACGTGAGACCGCGGAGACTAACCGTGTCCTCTTCCGGGTGATTCACGAAGCCGCGGTCGCCGGAGGACTCCCGGAATACTGCATGATACAGGCGGAACAGCATAATGAGATCGATGAGCTTCTGGATTGTGATGACTGCGTGGATCTTCTGATTCCGAGAGGATCAAACCGCTTCGTACGTTATATCATGGACCACACAAAGATTCCGGTTATGGGACACGCCGACGGTATCTGTCATATCTATGTGGACAAGGACGCGGATTTTGAGAAGGCAATTCCGATTATCATCGATGCGAAGACGCAGTACACTGCCGCCTGCAATGCGGTGGAGACGCTGCTTGTGAACCGGTCGGTTGCGCCGGCATTTCTTCCGAAGCTTGCGGAGGCACTGCGGAAGGAGGGCGTGGAGATCCGCGGGACCAAAGAGGTCACCTCGATGATCGGGGGCGAGACCATCGGCGAGGATCAGTTCCGGGAGTACCTGGATCTCATAGTTTCCGTGAAACTGGTGAATAATCTGGACGAAGCTGTCGATCACATCAACCGCTTCGGATCTCATCACACCGACTGCATCATTACGGAGAATGATGAGACTGCCGAGCGATTCATGGAACTGGTGGACTCTGCCGGCGTATACCAGAACTGCTCTACGAGATTCGCGGACGGGTTCCGCTATGGGTTCGGGGCGGAGGTCGGGATCAGCACCGGAAAAATTCACGCGAGAGGGCCGGTTGGACTCGATGGGCTGGTGACCTACAAATACAAGCTGTACGGTCACGGCCAGATCGTCGGGGACTATGCGTCCGGTAAGAAGGAGTTCCATTTTCGGGATATTGTATCATGATGCCGGTTTCAGACCGGACAGGCATATCAGAGGATGTGCATGATATCTGGTACAGAATCCGGTACGGATGGAAAAATATAAATGATCAGATGATATGGCAGGAGGCTGTTTCCCTGAAGGAGACAGCCTCCTGCCTTCTGCAATCCGGATATTCATATTGAGGCTCCTGCGGGGGGCGCTTGATGCGTGAAGCTCCTTTCTTTGGAGACGGCAGGAACAGCGGGTCAGGAAGGGGTCCTGTATGCTTCTTGCGTGCGCCGCCTCTGCCTGTGTATTCGAAGAATATACTAGTTACATTGTACAAAAATATGCAGACAGAAGGGAAAGTGGGATGATATAATTTAGAAGAATACATGTTCGATCTTATGGAGGTACTATGGCTGTACAGAGACAGAAGCTCAGAATGCTCTATATTTATTCGATTCTGCGGGAGATGACAGATGAGGACCACATCCTGTCCGCTTCGGAGCTGGGGAATATTCTGAAGGGGCGCTACAATATAGAGACCGACAGGAGGAGTATATACAGTGATATTGATACGCTGAGAGAATGGGGTGCGGACATTGTCATACGGAAGGGCAGAGACCACGGGTATTTTATTGGTGAGCGTGAATTTGAGATTCCGGAACTGCGGATGCTGGTGGACGCGGTTCAGGTGTCGAAGTCGATCACCGAGAAGAAATCCGGGGAGCTGATTGAGAAGCTGATCGGCTTCGTCGGAGAGCCTCAGCGAAAGCTGCTTGAGAAACAGATTATTCTGTACAACCGTCCGAAAGCAAAGAATGAGACAGTTTTCTACGTGACGGATGCCATTCACAGTGCGATCTATGAAAACCGGCAGATTACCTTTCAGTACGTGGAATGGACGGTGCGGAAGGAATATCGCTTCAGAAGAAACGGCGCCCGCTACCGCGTCAGCCCGTGGGCATTGATCTGGGATGATGAGAACTATTATCTGATCGCGTATGAAAAGGAAAGTGACATGATGCGTCACTATCGGGTGGACAAGATGATGAATCTTGAGATCGAACCTGAGCCGAGAGAGGGGAAGAATCTGGCGAAGGATTTTGATCCTGCAGTCTTTGAGAAGAAGACCTTCGGGATGTTCTCCGGGGAGGATGTCAGGGTGACACTGATCTGCGACAACCGGTTTGCGGGTGTGATCATCGACCGGTTCGGCATCGATTCAATACTGATCCCGGCGGGTGCGGACCGATTCACGGTGATGGTTCCGGTTACAGTAAGCCCTCAGTTTTTCGGGTGGCTGACAGCGCTTGGGAGCGGCATTCAGATTCTGCGTCCCGAGAGGACCAGACGGGCGTATCTGGAGTATTTGGGGCAGGTCGCGGAGCGGTATGATGCCGTGCTGGAAATTTCAGGGGAAAGGACAAGAAAGAAGGAAGGAGCGGAATCTTGAAATTTTTTCATTTATCGGATCTTCATATCGGTCTGAAGCTGATCAATCGGGATCTCGGTGAAGATCAGCGGTTTATTCTCCGGGAGATTGTTGAAAAGGCGGAGGCCGAGAAGCCGGACGCCGTTCTGATCGCCGGAGATATCTATGACAAGTCTGTGCCATCGGCAGAAGCAGTGGAGATTTTTGATGACTTCATCTCCGGGCTCCGGAAGGCGGTTCCGGATGCTGAGATTATGATGATCAGCGGGAACCACGACAGCGCGCCCCGCGTGAATCTGTTCCGGAGGATCCTGAACAGAGAGCGAATCCACATGATCGGAATTCCGCCACAGTCGGAAGAGGATCATGTGGAGCAGGTGACCCTCCGGGATGAATACGGTGCGGTCCATTTTTACCTGCTTCCTTTTGTGCGGCCCTCCATGGTGCGGAATGTTATCGGGGTGAAGGAAGACGGAAGCGGATTCAGCTACGACGAGACGATACACCGGCTGCTGGACAGAGAGGAGATTGACACACGGGAACGGAATGTTCTCGTGAGTCATCAGTTCTACCTTCCGAAGGGAGCGAATGCAACGGATGTTGAGCGCATGGATTCCGAGATCCTGACGATCGGAAATATCGACCGTGTAACGGCGGATGTTCTTCAGAGATTTGATTATGCGGCGCTTGGACATATCCACAAGCCGATGCGGGTCGGCAGTGAGTATGCGCGGTACTGCGGGACGCCGATGGCGTGCTCGGTCAGTGAGGCCGGTCAGCAGAAAGGAATTGTCGAGGTGAATCTGGGGAGGAAGGGAGAGCGGTCTGTCTCCGTTCTTCCGCTTACGCCGCTGAGGCAGATCCGCATTGTGCGGGGAGATCTGGAGGAGGTTCTCCGGCAGGGATGCGAGGACTACGCGGTTGTGACGCTCACGGATATACAGGAGGCGGATGCGCTGGATCTGCAGGACCGTATACGAAGCGCATTTCCTAATCTTCTGGAAATCAGGAGAGAGGGACTGCCGGGGGTTGATTATCAGGCGGAATATACAGGAGAGGCTGTCATGGATACCTATGATCTCTGCTGTTCATTCCTGGGCAACCCGGATGAGGGGGAGAGAAGCCTTCTGGAGGATGTCATCAATACAGTGGGGGAGGAACTGCCATGAGACCGATCAGACTCGTCATGCAATCGTTCGGGTCGTACGGACAGAGAACGGAGATAGATTTCACAAAGCCGGACCAGAATCTCTTTCTGATTACCGGGGATACCGGGTCCGGAAAGACCACCATATTCGACGCGATTGTCTTTGCTCTGTACGGAGAGGCAAGCTCAAACCGGAACCGTAAGGACGGTGAGGAACTGCAAAGCCAGTATTCTGATATCCGGACAGAGCCCTATGTGGAGCTGACCTTTTCAGAAAAGGCGGGGACCGTTTCTGAGGAGTACCGGGTGCGCCGGGTTCCCCGTCACCTCCGAGCGCTGAAGCGCGGTAAGGGAAGCCGCATGGAATCGGAATCCGTATCGCTGGAGATGCCGGACGGATCCGTATATCCGCAGAAGGAAACCGACGCGAAGCTTGTCGATATTATCGGCCTTACAAAGACGCAGTTCACGCAGGTCGCCATGATCGCGCAGGGAGAATTCATGGAGGTTCTGCGGGCGGACTCGAATAAGAAAAAAGAAATCTTCCGGAAGCTTTTCCGGACCGAGAAATATCAGGATATCGTCGATGAGCTGGCAAGGAGAAGGAAGGAGAAGCTCTCCGATATCGCAGAGGTCCGGACGGCCTGCCGTCTGGAGGCCGGACACATCGAGGTGCCGGAAGAATACGTGCGCGCCGGAGTGATACAGGCGGAAAAACAGCAGGTGATCGACGGCGACAGACTGAATGTCGCGGAAGCGGAGAGCCTTCTGGAGGAACTTTCTCTTCTGAACGAATATATGAACTCGAGGAAGGAAGAGCTGGAAAAGGATTACAGGGACTCATGTACCTCGAGAGATCTGACGCGGGAAGCCTATGCGAAGGCCGAGGGAATTCTGCAATCATTCCGGCAGATGGAGGATGCGGAGAAGGTGCTGGCCGGATGCCGGGCGCATGAGGAGGAGATCCGCGCGGAAGGTGAGCTGATCCGGTCGATTCAGAATGCCATCGAGGTCAGACAGGTCTTCAGGAGCCTTCAGGAAGCCGCTCAGACGGCGGAAGAAACCGGGAAGGAGCTGAACCGGCTTGAGGCGGCGCTGCCGGATCAAAGAACGGCATATGAGAAGACGATGGATCTGGAGAAGACGGCGGATGATAACCGCCGGCAGGAGGCGGACCGGTTTACAAAGATAAGGGAACGTGTGTCAAAAGCGAGGGATCTTTTTCGTCAGATTACGGAGGCAGGGGAAGCCGTAGCGGATCGGGAGAAGAAGGCAGCCGCATCAAATAAGGCAGCAGTCGCGGCGGAAGAAGAACGGAAGAGACTTGAAACGCAGAAGGAGAAGTGGACCGGGGAGAAATCACGTCTTGCGGATGCGGATGTGCGGTGGAATCTCTTCCGGGAGAATACTCTGACCGGATATAACCGGCTCCTCGAGGAGAAAACCAGGGTATCAGAGGCAGCGGGTGAGTATTCAGAGCAGAAGAAAACAGCGGAAAAAGCCGCGGAGGAATACAGAGATGCCTGGAAGGAGTATCAGAAAAAGAACAGTGAATACAACCAGCGGCAGACAGAGTTCCTGAACGATCAGGCAGGTTTTCTTGCCGCCAGGCTTGTCGAGGGCGAACCCTGTCCCGTCTGCGGGTCAAGAATTCACCCAGATCCTTGCCGGCTGCCGGAACGGCATACGAATCTGACGAAAGAGGATATTGACACTCTCGCGGAGGAGGTCGGGAATAGCAGCCGGATCATGACAGAAAGGGCAGCGGCTGCGAAGGCGGCCGCGGATCTTCTGGAAGAAAAAAGAAAGCAGGCGCGCGCCGGGCTTGAAGAATTCCGTAAGCATCTGATCGAGGTGATCCCGGAGGTGTCACTATCAGAGAAGCCGTCATTTATGGAGATGTCAGAAGCGATGAAGCGGTGGCGGAGGGAACTGGAAACGAAGAAGGAAGAGCTGGAGCGGTCGTATCGGAGACTTACGGAGCTGAATCAGTCTCTGGAAGCCTGGGAGGAGCAGAGCAAAGCCCTCCTTCAGATCAAGGATGAGGCTGTTCGAAGGGCATCCGACGACAGGGCGGCTCTCGCCGCTGCCAAGGCGCAGTACCAGCAGCTGATGGAGCGCAGGGATTTCGAAACGGAGGAAGATGCCGCGCGTGTTCTTCGAGAGGCAGAGGAGAAGAATCAGAAGGCGGAAGAGAGCTATCAGCTGGCAAGAGACGGGGCTCTGAGAGCCAGGGCAGAAAAAGAAAAGACAGAGACACTGATTGCGCGGCTTGAACGATCTCTTCCGCAGCAGAAGAAAACAGCGGAGGAGCGGGAAGTGAGTTACCGGTCGCTGCTCAAGGAGAAGAATCTGACGGAAAAGGAATGGATGAACGTTCTGGAAGAACATACGCGTGAGGAAGCCACCCGTCTTCAGGAGAAGATCGAACGTTTCCAGCGCGAGAAGGCATCTGCACAGGGCGCGCTGGATACTGCCCGCAAGGCGGTCAGCGGTCAGACGAAACCGGATCTGGATGCGCTTGGCAGGAAGAGAGATCAGGAAGAAGAGAGGTATCGCAGGATTCAGGCAGAGAGAGAACGTGTCAGGGAGATCTTCCGGGCGGATTCTGCGGCATACCGGAAGCTTGCGTCCGTTCTGCGGGAGCGAGGAAAAATCGCGGAGGAATTTTCGCGGATTGACAGCCTGTACAATCGCCTTGCGGGGAAGGTGACCGGTGCGAGAATGGATATCGAAACCTTTGTTCAGAGATATTATCTTCGCAGGATTCTGCACGCGGCGAACATCCGGTTCTCGGAAATGTCAGCGGGACAGTACGAGCTGCGGATGGTAGATGATTCGATGGCGGGAGAGGGGAGAAACCGTGGGCTGGACCTCATGGTCTACTCCTTTATCAATGGTCAGGAACGGGAGGTGCGGACACTCTCCGGAGGGGAATCCTTCATAGCAGCTCTTTCACTGGCACTCGGCCTCGCGGATCAGATTCAGGAAAGCTCCGCCTCGATCCATCCGGACATCATGTTCATTGACGAGGGGTTCGGATCGCTGGATGATCATGCCAGGGACCAGGCAGTGCGTGTTCTCAAGGAGATGGACGGCGGAACGAAGCTGATCGGCATCATTTCGCATGTGACAGAGCTGAGGCAGGAGATCGAGGATCAGCTGCAGGTGGTGAAGGATGACAATGGAAGTCATGTGAGGTGGAGAATCAGCTGAGGGTATGGATTCCGTGGCTTATTCAGCGTGCAGTGCGATATACTGCATGGCTGTTTCCTGTATTCGTGGCTTGACTTATATTGGATCTTGTTGTAGGATTTTTACAAAAGTAAGCTTAAGCTAACATTTTTACAGGAGATGAGCAGGAATTCGTATGGCAGCAAAAACTGAAAAGGCAAGCATAGAAAAAGAAAAGAGAAAGACACTGAGAGATCTGGAGATCGGCGAAACCGGGCGGATCACCAGAGTTGGAGGTGAAGGTGCGCTTAGGCAGCACTTTCTGGATATGGGACTGATTCCGGATGCAGAGGTCACGCTGGTGAAGTACGCGCCGATGGGCGATCCGATGGAGGTGAAGATTCACGGGTATGAGCTGACAATCCGGCTTTCGGATGCTGAGCAGATCGATCTGGTACCGGTGAATCGCGCGGTATCCGCGGATGACGAGGCGAAGAGAAGGCGGGAAGAGCAGCGCAGATATGAGCACCCGGGACTCGGAGAGGGAGGGAAGTACCATGTGAAGGCCGGAGAGCATCCGCTCCCGGCTGACAGGACGCTGACCTTTGCGCTTGCCGGAAACCAGAACTGCGGCAAGACGACATTGTTCAATCAGCTGACCGGGGCGAATCAGCACGTGGGGAATTTTCCCGGGGTTACGGTGGACCAGAAGAGCGGGCCGATCCGGAATCATCCGAATACTAGTGTCACAGATCTTCCCGGGATCTATTCCCTTTCGCCCTATACAAGTGAAGAGATCGTTTCCCGGCAGTTTATTCTGAATGAGCATCCCACAGGCATCATCAACATCGTGGACGCGACGAACATCGAGCGGAATCTGTATCTCACGATGCAGCTGATGGAGCTCGATGTTCCGATGGTCCTTGCCTTGAATATGATGGATGAGGTACAGGGAAACGGCGGCTCCATCCATATCAACAAGATGGAGGAGATGCTTGGAATTCCGGTTGTGCCGATCTCTGCCGCGAAGAATGAGGGTATTGAGGAGCTGATCGAGCATGCACTGCATGTGGCAAAATATCAGGAGCGGCCCGGAAGGCAGGACTTCTGCAGTGAGGACGAGGACGGCGGAGCGGTACACAGATGCATCCACGGAATCATGCATCTGATCGAGGACCATGCGGAGGCAGCCGGTATACCGATGCGGTTCGCGGCAACGAAGCTGGTGGAAGGAGATCAGAGAATTGAGAATGCCCTGAAGCTGGAGCAGAATGAAAAGGAGATGATCGAGCACATCATCATTCAGATGGAAAAGGAAAGGGGTCTGGACCGCAAGGCAGCGATTGCCGATATGCGGTTTGATTTCATCCGGCATCTGGTAGATGAGACAGTAGTTAAGCCGAGAGAGAGCAAAGAGCGGCTCAGAAGTCAGAAGATTGACCGGATCCTGACGGGAAAATACACAGCGATACCGGCATTTGTCGGTATAATGGCATTGATTTTCTGGCTTACATTCAATGTGATCGGAGCGTTTCTTCAGGATGCGATGGCAAGGGGAATAGACGCTCTGACTGTAGTGGTTGATCATGCGATGACTGCAGCCCATGTCAACGAGGTAGTGCATTCTCTTGTCATCGACGGTATTTTCACGGGTGTCGGAAGTGTGCTGAGCTTTCTTCCTATTATTGTGACATTATTCTTTTTCCTGTCTCTTCTGGAGGATACGGGATATATGGCACGGATTGCCTTTGTCATGGATAAGCTGCTGCGGAAGCTGGGACTTTCAGGCCGAAGCATTGTTCCGATGTTGATCGGATTCGGCTGTACGGTGCCTGGTGTCATGGCGAGCCGTACGCTTCCGTCAGACCGTGACCGGAAGATGACCATTATGCTCACACCGTTTATGAGCTGTACGGCAAAGCTCCCGATCTACGGATTCTTCACCGCGGCATTTTTCCCGGGCAGAGGCGGGCTGATCATGGTCGGACTGTATTTTCTGGGAGTCCTTACCGGCATTCTTGTCGCACTGCTGTCGAAGGGAACATTGTTCCGGGGAGAACCGGTTCCGTTTGTCATGGAGCTTCCGAATTACCGGATGCCCGGCGCCAAGAGCGTTCTGCAGCTTCTCTGGGAGAAGGCAAAGGATTTCCTGCAGAGAGCTTTTTCCATTATCTTTATTGCGAGCATTGTGATCTGGTTCCTTCAGACCTTTACCCCGCAGTTTCAGGTTGCGGCGGATTCATCCAGGAGTATCCTCGCGATTATTGCCGGAGGAATTGCACCGATTTTTGCGCCGCTCGGATTCGGCGACTGGAGAATATCCACGGCGCTTATTTCCGGTTTCCTCGCAAAGGAGAGCGTGGTTTCGACGCTGAATGTGCTGTTTGGCAGTACGGCAGCTCTGCTTAAGACGCTTACACCGCTGGCGGCTGCGTCGCTTCTGGTGTTCTGCCTTTTGTATACACCTTGTGTTGCCGCCATCACATCGGTTCGCAGGGAACTCGGAGGAAAATGGGCGGTTGGAATGGTGATTTTCCAGTGCGTCATTGCCTGGCTGATGGCGCTCCTGATTCACGGAATCGGTGTGCTGGCCGGGATTGGCTGAGTTTAACACGCCGTGAGCAGGAAATTCCTCACCTTTATAGGTGGCGAGATGAATTGCGATAAACACGGCGTTCTTTTGACCTTGCCGGAACAGCGGCTTCTGAACAAATTGTGAAATGGAACCGGTCGGCTTGACTTTTTTTCGCAGGATGCTATATTATTATTTAACACGAATAGATAGCGTACAATTTATTCCGCGTTTAATACGAGGAATTTCCAGAAGAAGAGGAGCAGACTTTGGATAATAAGCAGAAGAGATTAGAAAGGTTAAGAGTTCTCGGAGGAATAGCGGGAGCGGTCGGTATAGGCCTGATTGTTCTTGGATTTCGTGAGGCGGGTATCAGTACTGTAAGATACATCGGATTTCAGATGATCGGTGCGGTTCTCCTGTTGCTGGGAATCACGCCGGCGATCCTTTACCGTCAGCAATACAGGGAGAACAGCGCTGCGGAGCAGAATTCTTATTCTTCCGGAGCAGAGCAGGTGCAGGAGGATACGAGCTGGATTCCTGTCGGGGGCTGGATCTTTGCGGACGTAATCGGAATCACGAGAAACCTCCGTGCAGATGCCTCTTCCGGGGTTGAGTACTATGTGATCTGCAGATATCGCGATTTCAAGGAACATGTAGAGCACACCTTCACAAGCCGTTCCATGAAGGAATATCCCGGAAAGGAGATCATTGGCAAGCGTGTAAAGGTCTTCTTTCATTCCAAGGATCCGGGAGACTATACCGTGGATCTGAATACCATTGAATGAGAATGAATCATATAAACTGAATGATAGATTGTTTTAAGATGCCGCCGGACCCGTCAGGGTCCGGCGGCATCATTTGTTTATCTTTTTTCTGTTATGTGACCTTGTCACAGAAATGTCCCGCAAGAAGGTATAGAGTAAGTGTATCAGAAAGCGTTGAATCCTATTCAAGACCCGGTCGGGCAGAAAGGAGCTTATCATGGCGGAAATAAAAATCACGAAGAATAATTTTCAGAGAGAGGTTTTGCAGTCCGAGGTACCGGTTTTGTTGGATTTCTGGGCAGCCTGGTGTGGACCCTGCCGGATGCTTTCCGGGGTTATTTCGGAAGTGGCTGCGCAGGCAGAGGGAAAATACAAGGTCGGCAAGGTAAATGTGGATGAGGAACCGGAGCTGGCATCGGCATATCGGATTTCCAGTATTCCTACCCTGCTTGTTCTTAAGAGCGGAAAGGCAGTGGCGAGCGCAGTTGGTGTCCAGCCCAGGGAGAATATTGAAGATTTGCTTGGTCTGTAATGCTGCACGGAGACAAAGAAAACAGACGGACTGTGGCAATACCCGAAGAAAAAAGTATGGTATGAAGCCGGTAGAAAAGGAGACAAAAATGAATAAAACTGTGATTATCGGAGGAGTGGCAGCAGGCGCAGGCTGTGCTGCCCGCCTGCGAAGACTGGATGAGAACGCGGAGATTGTTCTTCTGGAAAGAGGACCGTATATTTCCTACGCAAACTGTGGGCTGCCGTATTATGTCGGAGATGTGATCAAATCAAAGGATGCGCTTCTGGTGACAAAGGAAGAGGTTCTTCGGGAGAGATTCCGGGTAGATGTAAGAACTCGGAATGAAGTAACAGCAATTGATAGGAAGCAGAAGAAGATTGCGGTGACTGATCTGGCTTCGAACCGTACGTATGAGGAGGACTACGACAAGCTGGTCATTGCGACAGGATCTTCTCCGGTGCGCCCTCGAATTCCGGGAATTGATTCGGAACGGATTTTCACGCTCTGGACAGTTCCAGATGCAGAAAAGATTCGTGAGATGGCTGCAGACGGCCGCAGCAGCAGGGCTATTGTGGTAGGCGGAGGATTTATCGGACTGGAGACAGCAGAGAATTTGCGAAAGGAAGGCCTGCAGGTCTCTATTGTGGAAGCGCTTGATCAGGTTATGGCCCCATTTGACCGGGAAATGGCAATGCTTCTGGAAGAAAATATCCGGGAGAACGGGGTGGATCTTTATCTGTCTGATGGGGTCGCTTCGTTCCGGACGGAGGAGCAGACGGTATTTGTAAAGCTGTCGAGCGGAAAAGAGCTTTCTGCGGATTTTGTGGTTCTTTCTATAGGCGTGCGCCCGAACAGTCAGCTTGCCATACAGGCCGGGCTGATGTGCAATGAAAGAGGAGGAATCTGCGTAGATGAGCAGCTTCATACATCGGATCCGGATATTTATGCTGCCGGGGATGTGATAGAGGTTACCGATCCGGTCTTCGGAGAGAAGACAATGATTCCGCTGGCGGGTCCGGCCAATCGGCAGGCCAGGATTGTGGCGGACAATATCGCCGGGGGAAAGGAGAGCTACAGAGGAACACAGGGAGCTTCCGTTGCCCGTGTGTTTGATCTTACGGCTGCTTCTGTCGGGGCAGGAGAAAAGAAGCTGATTCGCCGCGGTATGGTCCGGGGAAAGGACTATGAGAAGGTTGTGATCACCCAGAATTCTCACGCAGGATATTATCCCGGCGCGATTCCTATGATCCTGAAGCTGTTGTTCTCTCCGGATGGAAAGAAGATTTTTGGAGCCCAGATCGCAGGCGGAGAGGGTGTTGACAAGAGAATTGATACCATTGGGACGGTCATGCAGCTGGGAGGCGGAATTGCAGAGCTGAAAAATCTGGAACTGGCGTATGCGCCGCCTTATTCCTCCGCCAAGGATCCGGTGAATATGGCAGCTTTTGCGGCGGAAAACGTGATCCGAAAGCTGGTGGCTTTTTCTGAATGGGACGATCCCAAACCGGATGCCGGGGAGATCATTCTGGATGTCAGGGAAGAGGCGGAGAGACTTGCGTGGGCTCCGGCGGAATCCGTGAACATTCCTCTGGGAGAGCTTCGAGGTAGGCTGAATGAGCTGGATCGGAAGAAATCGTATATTGTGATGTGCGCGGTTGGCGTGCGGGCGTATACAGCGGCGAGAATCCTTTCACAGCACGGGTTTGAGCATATTAAGGTTTATCCGGGAGGCGCCAGTCTTTTCCGTTCTCTTCATCCGGACTGCGAAGACGGGGGCAATGCCGGCAATGGAAGAGCAAAGGACCGTTTCGATGCGTTGGATGACAGAAACCCGGAAACCATGCACACAGATAGAAAAACAGGACAGGCGGAAGCGGAATCCGGCGCGAACGAGACAGAGGGCTGCAAGAAGAGGAAACAGGCGAAGCAGATCCGCATTAACTGTTCGGGGCTTCAGTGTCCGGGACCGATTATGGAAGTCTATCGCGCCATGGAAAAGATGGAAAATGGTGACCTTCTGGAGGTGACTGCATCGGATCCGGGCTTTGCAAAGGATATTATTTCATGGTGCCGCCGCACGGGGAATACACTACTGTCCAATGAGAAAAAGGGGACGGACTATGTGGCTGTTTTGTGCAGGGGAAACAGCACAGGGTCGGCTGTGCCGGTTCCGGGAAGCAGTGTTCCCACATCCGAGGATCATGTTATAATGAATAATACACCGCAGGGAAAGACGATCATCGTTTTCGACGGTGATATGGATAAGGTTCTGGCTGCGTTTATCATTGCCAACGGGGCCCTGGCTATGGGACGCCCGGTCACCATGTTCTTCACTTTCTGGGGACTTACGGCACTGCGGAAGCCGGAGGCGCCCGGTATCAAAAAGGCACCTGCAGAGGCGATGTTTGGAAAAATGCTTCCGAAGGGGGCAGGAAAGCTGAAGCTGTCCCATATGAACATGGGCGGGGTCGGAACAGCCATGATGCGCCGGATTATGCAGGATAAGAACATTGATTCCTTAGAGGACATGATGAAAAAGGCTATGGAAAACGGCGTAAAAATCATAGCCTGTTCGATGAGCATGGATGTGATGGGGATACGGAAAGAGGAGCTGATTGACGGTGTGGAAATCGGCGGGGTTGGCACTTACCTTGGAGATGCTGAGGAGTCGAATGTGAATCTTTTCATATAATCACGGAAGCTGGAAGAGTATTTGAAACAGAAAGAGTCTGTTAGCGAGAAATGCCGGAAGAGTATGTGAAAGGGAGCAGCGTATATGGAGAATAACGGACAGAAGCATGATATACCTGCAAAAATGAAAAATGCAGAATTGATAGCTGCGCTGCCGTTTTGGAGCAGGCTGACAAAAGCGGAGCAAGAACTGGTTCGTGAGCATATCATACTCCGCATTTTCGATAAAGGCAGCACGGTTTTTTCACGTGGAAATGAGTGCCTGGGTTTTATACGTATCCTTTCCGGATCTGTCCGGACATTTCTGACGTCAGAAGAGGGACGGGAGATTACACTATATCACCTGCGTACCGGAGAGGATGATGTCCTCTCCGCGTCCTGCGTTGTGTCGCAAATTACCTTTGACACGCAGATGGAGGCAGAGGAAAGATGCCGGATTCTGATTGTTCCTGCCCATGTGCTGGCAAGGCTGAAGGAGAGTAATATCTATGTCCGGTGTATGATTTACGAGCTGCTTTCAAGGCGCTTTTCGGACGTGACATGGACCTTTCAGGAAGTGCTGTTCCTGCGTATCGACCAGCGCATAGCCGCCTGGATCGTGGAGATATGTGAACAGACCGGGAGCACGGAAATCACGGTCACACACGATCAGATTGCAAAAGATATCAATTCTTCCAGAGAGGTCGTGGCGCGGATGCTGAAGCGGCTCGCTGACGAAGGAGTGATCCGCGCCGGCAGAGGAAGAATACAGGTTACAGATATTGCGATGCTGAAGAATTTGCGTATGAACTACAGGAAGGAATAAAGGGCAGCTTTTTTCACAAGACGTTCTTATGACCGGTAATGATGCTGTAAGAGATGATCATTACCGGCGGTTGGAATTAATCGGAATTATCTCCGTTCATAATAGCAGCGTAACGCAGAAGCTGCTTCATAGAATTTATTCCGAGCTTGCTGTAGATATTGCGGTTATGGTAGCGGAGGGTGCTTTCCTTGATGTTGTTTTCCTCCATAATCTCTTTGGTTCCCTTTCCGGACAGATAGAGGAGGAAAATTTTCTTTTCGGTCCGTGTTAAGGTGTTCAGTCCGTTCAGAAACAGCTGATAGCTTTCCGGATCCACTTCTTTTTTACGTGCGTACACCAGGCGGGAGAGTTCCCGCTTGGCGTCATCATATTCCCTGTTCACACGGCTGAGCTCTTTGCGGGCGTTTTCTATTTCATTTTCCAACGCGGATGTTTCCGCTTTCCTGTCATTTTCTATTTCCGAGAACAGAGTAAATAGCTCAGCGATTTCGGGAATCATTTCAGCTGTGTCTGTTTGCTCTCTGTTCTTCAGCTGGTCGAGGTTTTTCAGAATCGGATTCAAAAAGCGCCGGCTGAAATAACGGCAGCAGAGCAGAGAGAGACAAAGGAGGACGGCGAAGATCAGAAGGACCTCGGCGTCTTCACGGAAAGCCATCTGCTGATAATCACGAAGCGGAATGAGGATATAAGCGCGGAACCACTCATTGAGCCCGGCAAGCTTTACCTTCTCTGTGATTCCAAGATAGGAAGTAACGCGGTCCGTACAGAGTACCTGCTTTTCGGAGAGCTTTTTGGTGACGGTCAGCGTACCGGCAGGGGCAAGGTAGTATCCGTCGGTGGTTCCGCAGGACATAGAATTTGCTGGATCAATCTTTAGAGTGCCGGAGTTCTGTCCTTCCGGAGCATTGTGAATATCTGCAAGAATGCAGGTGAGATGACTCAGGGTAGTGGGCTGGGCTATTTTCTGTCGAAAAAAGCTGTCATTCACCTCAAAGCCGCAGACGCCGATAAAAGTTCCGTCAGGAGAAAAAAGCGGAAACAGCAGGAGCAGTACCTTATCCGAGGTTCCGGGCAGGACAAAAATATCACTGAAGCTGCAGGTGTCCGGCTGCGCGCTGCTTTTCCAGGTGTCATACCCTGGGAGGTTCTGTGTGTGAAATTCCAGTGTCCATTTCCGATGTGGCATGACATTGTTTTTCTTGCCGATTTCCGTGATTCCGCGATAGAGAAGAAGCTCAGAATCGGAGTCGGGAGAGCTTTTGCGTATATACAGGCCTGACCTTGAGCAATCCGCTCCGGTCAGGCTTGTATTGACGGTAGCGTCAAGCAGCAGAAATGCGCCGGAACTGTCTGTCTGAAGAAGCTTATCTCTTATCGTATCGAACAAAAATTCCTGGAGTGCTTTCAGATCTGTTTCGGAGTCATTGATCTCCGAAAAAGAGATATGTCTTCCGTTGAGGTAGTTCCGGATCTGTTCTGTAACAGAAAGCGACATCTGAAGCCCAGTTGCCTCCAATGTCTCAAATTCGGAAGAGATATCCTGTGAAAAGACCGTCATCTGCATTTGCAGGGAAGAACGAAAGGTGTTCCTTTGCCTCAGCGCGGTAACGATGACGGACAATCCGATCAGGAACGCAGCCATCAGAAGTACGGCGAGAAGAAACATATACTGGAAGAGCTTATAGCGAAGGCTGTTCTTTTTCCTGGTCAGTTCGCTGCTTTCTGCTGGTTTACGATGTAAAAAAGAGAAAAATGTCATTTTCACAGACATCTCCTTTCAGGTTTCCGGAGGTCCCAGGCAGGAGCAGAACTGCTCCCAGGTCTCAAGCTCAAGGGTGTCCGGATCCTCGCCGTCGAGATAGCGTTTGTTCAGGGAAGTCTGCATAGAACGAAGCGTGTCATAAAGATGGTTGGTTTTTTCGATAAACCCGCTGTCCGAAGGGAGCGGAACAAAATGGCAGGTGTTCTTCACGACCCGGATGGCGTTGTATACAGAACGATAGGAGGGGCTCTGAAAGCGGTAGCTGTCGATTGCCTGGAAAGCTTCTTCTGTTACCGGAAAATAGCCCGTCTTCGCCGCAAAATCCAGATTCCGTTCGCTCTCTGTCAGCCAGTGGACAAAAACGGAGGCGGCTTCCGCCTTCAGGCTGTCTGTCTTGAGGGCACAGATTCCGCAGCCGGTCTGTGGAGCCAGTGGAGCGGAGGCGGCTTCCGGCCGGTCCGATACGGGAAGGGGAAGCACCTTCAGATTCATGGGCTCAGTTGTGTTGTCGGAATAGGTAACGATGTCATTAAAGTACAGAATGGCTGCGCTGGAACCGGTACCGGCAGGAACCTCGCCGGTCATCATCTGTGTATTGGCGTAAAGATCGGAGACGATGATGTCGCCTCTGATCAGTGCATCCGCAAACTGCTTCCAGGAACTACGCAGCACCGGGTCGGAGCAGTCGTAACAGCCGTTCTTTATGATCTGCGTTCCTCCCATTTCGCGTGCGCTGAGATCTACATTCTGCACCAGGTAATCAAAAGCACAGAAGGGCTTTCCCTTCGACCATTCCCTGTATTTCGCTGCCGTGCGGAAAAAGCCGTCCCAGGTTCGGAGGCTGCTGTAGGTGATGCCGGTATCCTCCTGAAATCGCTCAAACTCCGTTCCATTTACATAAAGAAGACGGGTGGATTTACAGACAGGAAAGACACAGAGGCGGTTCTGCAGGATCCCTTCCTCTACGAAGGCATCCACGTAGGAATCCAGCTCGTCCTGTGAAAAAAATTCCGACCAGTCAACCAGATTCTCCGGTCCCAGAAGAGAAGCCGTTCCGGGGTAGCACAGAAACAGGTCGGGCATGGTGCCGGCACCAGGCTTTCCCTCCTGCGCTGCCAGAAGCTGTTCTCCGATCTCGGAAGCATTGGACATCCGGGTCACGTTAATGACAATCCCTTTTTTCATACCGATGGTTTCATTAAATTGCTGCACCAGAAGATTCATCGGAGAGTCTACCTGTTCTCCGTACACATGCCAGAAGGTGAGCGTTACCGGGTCCGATGGATTCAGGCGGCTGCCTCCCGAGCAGGCGGACAGGAGCGGCTGACCGATCAACAGCAGCATGGTGAGAAGTAAAGATAAAATGGAGTGCTTTTTCATACGCATATACCTGTGAATCAATCTTTGTAACGATTCCGGAGATTGAGAAAACTGGAGGTTATCGAGATAGTGAGTGAATCGTTATTATTTTTAGTATTTCCCATCAAAACGGGGGAAACAGATGGGGACAAATCTGCCGATATCAGTATATTTAAATCATAAGACGGAAGCGCGCATACGACTGATTAAAGATTCTGAATCTATTATACACGAGGAATGAAAAATGTGGAAGGAGGTATTGCAATGAAACGGAAGAGAAAATATTTACAAAATGGTTGTGCTATCCTGGTGGTCGGTATTCTGATTCTCTCGACAATGATTCTTGCCGGCTGCGGCGGAAAAAATATGAAGGGAAGCAAATATCTGGGGAAGTGGAATGCTGTCTCAGCCGAAATGTCGGGGATGGAATTTGCCGTGTCGGATTTCATGGATGAATTTTCTTTCGTATTTAAAGAAGATGGGACCTGCGAGGCACATATCGATGATGAAGTAGAGAAAGGAAAGTGGGAGGAGACAGAGACCGGGGTAAAAATTAAAGACTCCACGGACACGATGGACTTAACCGATAAGGATGGAGACCTGTATATTGAATATGAGGGAGTCAGCTTTCATTTTGAAAAAGAGGGGAGTGAAGGCGTCGGCTCAGGCTCATCGTCAAAATCGGTAAGCGAAATAGTAACGGAGAGCACCTCTTCTCAAAGTGTGACCGCGGCAGACAGCACTTCTGCCGGTGTGTCAGGGCCGCAATCAGAGGCAGACGGCAGCCGGGATACAAGCGGTACACATCTGGAAATGAAGCTCTGGGATATCTATTATCCGGAAGGGTGGACAGAGAACGAAGATTACAAGGGAGACAGCGAGACCAGCAGCTATGGACGGCTGGATTATAAGCAGGGGGATACTGTTCTGGCGGCTGTGAATATTTCTGCGACAGTAGAAGACTGCAACGATTATCGGGATTTTCTCCATACGTCCGGTATTGACGCACACGCACTGGCAGTCGATAAGACCGTGGAGCAGAAGAACATCGGCGGGGTTCCCTGTGTTTTCTCTGAAACGACGAGCTGGGGCGAACCGGTTCTGACCTATATGGGGAGAGATGTTGGTTCCGGAACCACGGTAAAGGTAAGTATATCCGGTGAATATTCCGATCCTGCGGTGGAGAAGCTGATAAGCAACCTGGCATTTCATCTGAAGGATACCGGAAATGAGGATTATCCCTGGCCGTGGGAGGGAGAGGCCTTCACTACGGATCATGAGCATTCCAAGATGATCGCGGATACTACGATAACCTCTGTATGGGTTCCGGTTGAGGAACCGCTTCTGGCGCATGACATTTTCAGCGGAAGAATGGCTGCGGTTGGTGACAGAGTGTTTATATTACTGGATAATGTTTTGTATGAATACACACTGGGAGACTCACTGACACTGAAGAATACCATGAAGCTGGAGGATGATTATGAAGAACTTTCCGCTGACCAGAACGGAAATCTGTACCTGACAGGCTTTATGTCTCCGATGCTTACGGTAAAAGATGGTCAGATCATTGCGGCAAACGACGATATTGACAAGGCGGTTATACACAGCAGCGGAACCTGGGGTCTTTCCTGGTTTTTCGGGTCAGAACCGGAGAAAGTAGTCTTTGACGGAAGTAAGGCCTCGAAAGAAGCATGGTCCGGTTTTTCCAACGAGAGTATCAATACTGTGAGCCTGAGTGAAAACCACATCTTCATCGCAGGCGAGGATCCGGATACGCAGAATGAAGCCATCTGGGTTTTGGACACCGAAGGAAATCAACAGATGGAGCTTGGAAACCAGGAATTTGGAGGAGAACAGTCTCTGGGCAGTATTACAGATATCCAGGAGACGGAAAAAGGATTTATCGGTCTGGATGGAAATATGCGGAACCTGTTATTCTGGAAGAGCGACGGCAGTTTCCTGGGATCGGCGGAGGACAGTGAGCTTTTCGGAACTAACTATCCCTGGATCAGTACAGCTGCAAGACTGTCAGACGGCACCGTGCTTGTAGGTATGACGGAGGACAGAGCGGACAATTCCGCGACAGAGTTTATCGTTTACAGAGTCAGTGGATTCTGAGAGAGGAGAGATTTATGAGGTATGAAATAAAAGGCGGAAGTCTTCCTGTAGTTGAGTGTTATCTTCAGGCCGGAGAGTCTATGATGACGGAGAGCGGAAGTATGAGCTGGATGAGTCCGAATATGAAAATGGAAACGACTTCCGGAGGAGGGATCAAGAAAATGTTTGGAAGAATGTTCTCTGGTGAGAATATCTTTCAGAATCGTTATACGGCGCAGAATGGAGAAGGTATGATTGCCTTTGCGTCCAGCTTTCCAGGATCTATCAATGCAATTGAGATTTCACCGGGTAAAAGCGTAATCGTGCAGAAAAAGGCATATCTTGCCGCACAGGAAAGTGTGGAGCTGTCTATGTACTTCCAGAAAAGCCTTGGCAAAGGTCTCTTTGGGGGAGAAGGTTTTGTTATGCAGAAGCTTTCCGGACAGGGAACCGCATTTATTGAGATCGACGGTTTCGGCTGTGAATACATCCTGCAGGAAGGACAGGAAATGATTGTAGACACCGGTTATCTTGCAGCCATGGATGAAAGCTGCAGTATGGAAGTGGTGACGGTACCTGGTGTGAAAAATATGCTGCTGGGAGGAGAGGGCGTCTTTAATACGGTGGTCCGCGGTCCGGGCAAAATTATCCTTCAGACCATGCCCATTTCCAATGTCGCAGCACTGCTGGCACCGTATTTTGATAAAAAGTCGTGACAACGAGATAAAACGCGACATTTCGCGGTGTCCGTATAAAGGAAATGCCCTGTCCGGAATCGTTAAACGAAGCGATTCCGGACAGGGCATTAAAAATTATCTCTTTATATCAATGCGCTTTGTATTCAGGCACTTCTTATTCAGGCACTTCGTATCCAGGCGCTTCGTATCCATGCGGTTCACATCAATGCGCATCATGGTATTGATCAGCATAGCTATGTTCTGTATGTCTATAACCTGAGTAGTCTTTTTCGGAGCAGATTAAAGATCCTTTGCTATCTCGTTAAGGATTTTCCTGTCGCAGTGAAACGGGGCGAGTGCCATCTTGGATTCCTGGAGTTCATCGACGGCACGGGAGAGAACCTCATCGCTTACGGTGAGCTGCTCACTTATTTCAGAATAAAATTCGCGCCAGTCGTCGAGATCCTTGAATCCGGCGAGGGAGAGAGCCTTATCTCGGAGATCCTTATCTGCGTGAGACAGATAGCCGGCCTCAAAATATCCGCATGCCTGTCCGTGAGGGATACCGGCGTTTAAGGTGAGCGCATAGGAAAGACCGTGAGGAATTGTGGTCCCGACCTGGGCGATCGACATTCCTCCCAGGACAGATGCGGTCATTAGGTTCGAAAAATCCCTGTCGGACGCCCGGACCATTCCGGAGAGAATATCTCTGTTCAATGACCATGCCTTCAGGCCGGCTTCCGCCGTCATGTTGCTGTAGGTGTCAGAGTGTGCATTGATCAGGCTCTCCCACAGATGAGCCAGCGCGTCGACAGCGGTATTTCTCAGTACGGATAGAGGAAGCGATCTGAGATATCCCGGATCAGCAAGGCCAAGCGACGGAAAAATCTTGTATGGAATGGAGCCTTTGGTATTGGTCTTATGGTTCGTAAGGACAGATACTGCCGTGACCTCTGAGCCGGTTCCGCATGTGGTGGGAACTTCAATGACGGGAATGGTATCGACAGGGTTTCCTTTTTCGTAGAGATAGTCGATTCCCTTGTCGTGGTTTTTGATCATCAGCGCTGCGGCCTTTGCCGCGTCAAGCGAGGAGCCGCCGCCGATGCCGATACAGAGATCGGCGCCGAAATCTACGGCCTGATCCCGGATTTTCATCACGGTATCTGTCGAAGGATTCTGCTCAACACCGTCAAAAAGTGTGAAGGGGATTCCGGAATCATTGAGAACACCTTCAACATCTGAGAGCGATCCGTTCTTCTTGGAAGAGCTGCCGCCGGTAACGAGGACAGCCCTGCTGCCCAGCGAGGCTATTTCTGATGCGTGATTCTTTACGCAATTCACTTCCTGATAAAGCTTTACGGGCATATAAAATTTCATGGAAAACACCTCTTTCTTTAAGAAAAACAATCCGTAATATTGACATGAATATCAGAGAGAAAGGTCATGACTGTCACCTTTTTCGTTAGAAGATTCTAGCAGTTTACGTGCATGATCTTCCTCATCGGCGGTAACGGCGAGATGATAGAGCATCTCGTTTCGCGGCCGGACTGCCGGCTTTATCCCGCTCCAGTCCGCGGGCCGCATCTGTGCCCCGCACCCTCCGACGGGCATGGGTTCGGAAGCCCAGGTCTTTGTGCGCAGCCCGGCATTTTTTAAACGATCCTCGGCTCTGTTAATCTCATCCTTATTTCTTGAATCTAGTATGGTTATCCACCTTCGGAACTTAAACATGGTCTGTTCTCCTTTATTTATTCTATTATACGTTGCAGGGGAGGATGCAACAAGAATAAATTGACAAGACAAGAATATTACATCAACTGTAAGTGGTATATGAGGCGGACCATCATTACAATGGTCTTAGGAAAGGATGGTGGTGACCATTATGAGTAATATTTTACAGGTGGACCGTCTGAAAACGACATATGGAAAAGGAGACAGCAGGACGGAAGCCTTAAAGGGGATTCCATTCGATACAGGCTTTGGGATAAGGCTTGTTTTCCATTTGTAAAGGGAGGGATAAAGCAGAAGAAGGCGGTTATCTGTGCGCCGATTGTCAAATATGGCAAGGAGGAACCGTTTCGGTGAATGGCAAGGAGGAGTCATTTTAGTGAAAGATAAACAAGTGGCTGCCACACGAAATAGTGTGGCAGCCACTTGCATGAACAAAATTTTCAGATCAGCTTTCCGCCTGCATATTTTTCATTGCATTTGTCAGCATCATCTTGATCCGGTTGAGCTGGTTGACCTCGGAAGCACCGGGATCGAAGTCGATGGCGACGATATTCGCCTTCGGGTATTCGGCGCGGATTTCCTTGATGACGCCCTTGCCGACGATGTGGTTCGGGAGACAGCCAAACGGCTGAATACATACGATGTTGTTGACACCACCGTGAATGAGCTCCATCATCTCGCCGGTCAGGAACCATCCCTCGCCGGTCTGGTTGCCGACGGAGACGATCGGAGACGCGTAATGAGCGAGCTCATCGATTTTCGCGGACGGCGTGAAATGCGTGCTCCGGATGAATTCATCGTTTGCAGCCTTGCGCAGCACGTTGACCGCGGCGATCCCGGCCTGTGTCAGAAGCATGGATTTCTTCTTCGTGCCATAATGGCGGTACTTGAACTTCGCGTTATAGAAGCTGTACATGAAGAAATCTACAAAGTCGGGTACGACGGCCTCGGCGCCTTCCTTCTCCAGCTGATCGACCAGATGATTGTTGGCGGCAGGGGCATATTTCACAAGGATTTCTCCGACGATGCCGACCCGCGGCTTGCGAAGACTTTCATCAACCGGCAGGCGGTCGAAGTCACGGATGATCGAGCGGCAGAGATTGGTGTAGCTGTGCCATCCGACCCTCCTGTTGGTCAGATAGTTGATGCAGATTTTTTCCCATTTTTTATGCAGGCGGTTCGCGGAGCCGGGAACCTTCTCATACGGCCTCATGCGGTACAGGCATTTCATGAAGATATCACCGAAGATTGCGGCATATACGATCCGGATCGCCATATCAGGTGTGATCTTGAATCCCGGATTGTCCTCCAGACCCACAAGATTCAGAGAGATAACCGGCACCTGCGGATATCCGCCCTTCTTCAGTGCGCGGCGGATGAAAGCGATATAGTTCGACGCCCGGCAGCCGCCTCCGGTCTGACTCATGATAATAGCTGTATGATCCGGATCATACTTTCCGGAATCCAGGGCATCCATGAACTGCCCGACGACCAGAAGAGAGGGGTAGCAGGCATCGTTGTTTACATAGCGCAGACCCTCATCAATGGAATGCCGGTTGTCGTTGTCCAGGACGTGGAGATGATAACCTCCGGTGTTGAAGGCGGCCTCAAGCAGACTGAAGTGTATCGGTGACATCTGCGGAGCCAGGATGGTATATCCCTCCTCCTTCATCTGCTTTGTGAATACGACCCGTTCCGCGGCGGAGTTGTGAATCTCGCGCGGCTGCGGATTCTTCTCTCTGGCGCGAACGGCGGCGAGAAGGGAACGGATCCGGATCCGGACAGCTCCCAGGTTGTTCACTTCGTCGATCTTCAGAACGGTGTAGATCTTGTTGCTGCCGGAGAGAATCTCATATACCTGATCTGTTGTTACGGCATCCAGACCGCAGCCGAAGGAGTTCAGCTGGATCAGCTCCAGGTCGTCTCTTGTCTTGACGAAGTTTGCGGCGGCATAAAGCCGGGTGTGGTACATCCACTGGTCGTTTACGCGCAGAGGCCGTTCGATCGGAGCAAGGTCGGAGATCGAATCCTCGGTCAGGACAGCAACGTCGTAGGAGGTAATCATATCCGGGATTCCGTGGTGAATCTCCGGGTCAATATGATACGGACGTCCAGCGAGAACAATGCCGTGATGATGGGTTTCCTCCATCCATTTGAGGACTTCCCTTCCCTTCTTGCGTACTTCATCGCGGACATTCGCCATCTCGACCCATCCGGCGTGGCAGGCCTCGCGGACCTCCTTTTCGGGAATGTCATGAAAGACCTTTACCAGCTCGTCTGCCAGGGTCTGCTCGGTGGTCATGGCCAGGAACGGATTCATGAAGTGGATGGACGGATCCTTCAGCTCATCGACGTTGTTCTTGATGTTCTCAGCGTACGAGGTAACGATCGGGCAGTTGTAGTGATTTACGGCTTCCGCGAATTCCTGACGTTCATAGGGAATACATGGATAGAAAATATTCTTCACACCCTGACGGATCAGCCAGGTGATGTGGCCGTGGCTGATCTTGGCGGGATAGCAGGCGGTATCACTTGGGATGGACTCGATGCCAAGCTCATAGATCTTCCTCGTGGAAGTCGGGGACAGGACAACGCTGTATCCGAGCTTTGTGAAGAAGGTGAACCACAGAGGATAATTCTCATACATGTTCAGAACACGCGGGATTCCGATTTTTCCGCGCGGAGCCTCGTCCGCGGTCAGAGGCGTGTAGCCGAAGATGCGGTTGTATTTCCACTCGTACATGTTCGGAATATGGTGCGCGTTTTTCTGTTTTCCAATGCCGCGCTCGCAGCGGTTACCACTGATGTACTGGCGGCCGCCGGAGAAGCGGTTGATGGTCAGGCGGCAGTGGTTTGTGCAGCCCTTGCAGTAGGCGCTCTTTGTGGAGTACTGCAGAGTATTGATCTTGTCGATGGGAAGCATTGTGGTTTCCCTGCCTTCGCAGCGGTCGCGGGCGATCAGGGCGGCGCCGAAGGCACCCATGATTCCGGCGATGTCCGGGCGGACTGCCTCGCAGTCTGCGATGCGTTCAAAGCTCCTGAGGACTGCGTTGTTGTAGAAGGTACCGCCCTGTACGACGATGTGGCGGCCAAGCTCCTTCGCGTCGGAGACCTTTATTACCTTATAAAGGGCGTTCCGGATGACGGAATACGCGAGTCCGGCAGAGATGTCGGCTACGGTCGCGCCCTCCTTCTGGGCCTGCTTCACGCGGGAGTTCATGAATACCGTGCATCGTGTTCCGAGGTCAATCGGGTTCTCTGCGAACAGAGCCTCCTGCGCAAAGTCCTTGACTTCATAGCCCAGAGAATTCGCGAAGTTCTCGATAAAAGAACCGCAGCCGGAGGAGCAGGCTTCGTTCAGCTGGACGCTGTCGACGGCGTGATCGCGGATCTTGATGCATTTCATGTCCTGACCGCCAATGTCGAGGATGCAGTCTACATCCGGATCAAAGAAGGAAGCGGCGGTGTAGTGCGCGATGGTTTCGACTTCGCCCTCGTCCAGCATGAGGCCGGATTTGATCAGCTGTTCCCCGTAACCGGTGGAGCAGGAATAGGCAATCCGCGCGCCCTCAGGAAGCTTGCTGTAGATGTCCTGGATGGCGCGGATCGAGGTGGCCAGAGGATTTCCGTGGTTATTGTCGTAGAAGGAGTAAAGGAGTTTTCCGTCCTCGGAGATCAGCGCCGCCTTTGTTGTGGTGGAGCCGGCATCGATGCCGAGATAACAGTTTCCCTTATAATCCTCGAGATTGCCGGTTTCGACCTTATCCCGGTTGTGACGCTCGATAAATTCCCGGTATTCGTCTTTATTGGCGAAGAGCGGAGCCATGCGGGCAACTTCCATCTGCATCTTGACACCGTGGCGCAGACGCTCTTTCATATCGGTCAGAGAGTACTCCACGTCCTCCTTGGCATTCAGAGCGGATCCGAGAGCGGCGAAGAGATGAGAATTTTCCGGAACGATGGTATGTTCCTCGTCGAGGTTCAGAGTGCGGATGAAGCATTTGCGAAGCTCAGAGAGGAAATGGAGCGGACCTCCGAGGAAGGCAACATGGCCGCGGATCGGTTTGCCGCAGGCAAGACCGGAGATGGTCTGGTTTACCACCGCCTGAAAAATGGATACAGACAGATCTTCCTTGGTCGCGCCCTCATTGATCAGCGGCTGAATATCTGTCTTGGCGAAGACACCACAGCGTGCGGCGATCGGGTAGATTGCCTGATAGTGCTTGGCGTATTCGTTCAGTCCGGTTGCGTCCGTCTGCAGAAGAGAGGCCATCTGGTCAATAAAAGAACCGGTTCCTCCGGCGCAGACGCCATTCATTCTCTGCTCGATATTTCCATTCTCAAAGTAGATGATCTTCGCGTCCTCGCCGCCGAGCTCGATGGCAACGTCGGTCTGAGGAGCCTGGAACTGCAGGGCGGAGGAAACGGCGATAACCTCCTGCATGAACGGAACATCGATGTTCTGAGCGAGGGCAAGGCCGCCGGATCCGGTGATGACCGGATGAATCTGGACGTTCCCCGTTATCTTCTCCGCCTCTTCGAGAAGATCCGCGAGGGTCTCCTGAATTTTAGCAAAATGTCTCCGGTAGTCGGAGAACAGGATGTGTTTTTCCAGGTCCAGGACGACAATCTTGACCGTTGTGGAACCGATATCAATACCTAATGTATAGTTTAAATCTGACATACAATTTTACTCCTTTATATTCAGAACGATTATACGACAAGGATTTTTTAAAAACAACAGCAAGGGTATCGGCCAAAAATGAAAAAATGGTAAAAAACATGGGCGGAAACGCAGGGTTTAGGACACATCCGTAAAACTGGGGTTCTGATTTTGCACAATATAATGGAGCACTTGACATTGCCTGCGCAGACATCGGGGAAGGGAGCGAGACACTTGCGGGCATCGGGTAAATCCGTTATGATAAATTGTAAACAGATGATATTGCAGGTATTTTCTGCGGAAACGGAGTATTATGGCAGAGTATAAACTGATAAAGGTAAGCGGCAGAGCGAAGCGGGCGGAGTTCAAAACCGTGCATGGTACGGTGCAGACGCCGGTTTTCATGAACGTGGGTACGGTGGGAGCCATCAAGGGGGCGGTCTCGACCGAGGATTTGGAGCGTCTCGGGACGCAGATCGAGCTCTCCAACACCTATCACCTTCATGTGCGTCCGGGAGACGAGGTGGTCAAAAAGCTCGGCGGCCTTCATAAGTTCATGTCCTGGAACAAACCGATTCTGACGGATTCGGGCGGGTTCCAGGTTTTTTCCCTGGCAGATTCGCGAAAGATCAGGGAAGAGGGTGTCACCTTCCACTCCCATGTGGATGGAAGGCTGATCTTCATGGGCCCGGAGGAGAGCATGCAGATTCAGTCGAATCTCGGCTCAACGATCGCGATGGCCTTTGATGAGTGCCCGTCCAGCGTTGCGACCAGGAAATATGTGAAGGAGTCCATTGACCGGACGTACCGGTGGCTGATCCGATGCCAGAAGAAAATGCGGGAACTGAACCAGAGAGAAGATACCATTAATAAGGAACAGCTTCTGTTCGCGATCAATCAGGGGGCGGTTTATCCGGACCTCCGGATTGAGCACGCGAAAAGAATCCGGGAGCTGGATGCCGACGGCTACGCGGTCGGTGGACTGGCGGTCGGTGAAACACATGAGCAGATGTATGATATTCTGGATCATGTGGTGCCGGAGCTTCCGCAGGACAGACCGACATATCTGATGGGAGTCGGCACGCCTGCGAACATCATCGAGGCGGTGGACCGGGGCGTGGACTTTTTCGACTGCGTCTATCCGAGCCGGAACGGGCGTCACGGGCATGTGTATACCCACAGGGGACATCTGAATCTGATCAACGCGCAGTATGAGCTGGACAGCCGGCCAATAGAGGAGGGATGCCAGTGTCCGGTGTGCCGCAGGTACAGCCGGGCTTATATCCGCCACCTCCTGAAAGCAAAGGAGATGCTGGGAATGCGTCTTTGCACGGAGCACAACCTGTACTTCTACAACCATCTGACACGGGAGATCCGCAGCGCGATCGAGGAGGATCGCTGGGATTCCTGGAAGAGAAAAGCACTGGATGATCTTCGGGAGGAGGAAGAGAAGCATGAGGCGATGAAGCAGCCGAAGTATTACCAGAAGGTCGCCAATGAGAGAATATTCCGGAAGGAACAGGGGGATACCATGAGGGATCCGCATGATACCGTAAAGGAAGAACAGATGAAAGAGGAACAGGCAGTTCGTCAGGAAACGGAGAAATGAACAAAAGTCAGTTTAGACGGGTGCGAAATTTGTGAAAACTCCATAAAATAGCTTGTCACCCGGTTTAATATCATGTATTATTATTTTTTGACAGTTATATCCGAAATCAATTACAGGGAGGAATCGTTATGATTTTTGCAAGTTCAGCTTCGGGTTCAGGCAGCGCGCTCAGCATGATCATTCTTCTGGTCGCTATGTTCGCGCTGATGTATTTTATGATGATCCGTCCGCAGCGGAAAGAGCAGAAGAAGATGCAGGCAATGCTCAGTGCCATGGAGATCGGCGACGCTGTTGTGACGACCGGAGGATTCTATGGAATCATCATCGATATCAGCGAGGACGATGTCATCGTAGAGTTCGGCAACAACAAGAACTGCCGGATTCCGATGCGCAAAGAGGCGATTGCACAGGTTGAGAAGCCGGAGCAGGCGGCTGCAGCGAAGGAAGAAAAGGCTGCTGCGGCAAAGACTGCGGAGAAGGACGCAAAGAAATAATCGGAAGATCAGATTTTCAGGCACAGGAGCGCAGGTTTCTGTGCTTTTCTTTTTTTGTCGGGTTATTTCGGAGATTCGGCTTTTTTTGCCGGTTGAAATGATACTTGAATTGAAGTATTATATAAACTACGAGTCAAGTATAAGTTGAATGAATGTACACATAGATGGTTTAACAGGACTTATATTAAATTATCAAAATATCAAAAGAAGAGGTGAACCTGATTCATGGAGTTTAAAATTGGTTTAATTCACGGGGACGGCATCGGACCCGAAATCGTAAACGAGGCACAGAAGGTTCTGGACGCGGTTGCCGGAAAGTATCATCACACCTTTCATTATACAAATCTTCTGCTCGGAGGAGCATCCATCGACGCAACGGGACTTCCCCTCACAGAGGAGACAGTGGCGGAGGCCAGGACCTGCGACGCGGTTCTGATGGGATCGATTGGCGGAGACGCGAAGACCTCTCCATGGTACAGGCTGGAGCCGTCGAAACGCCCGGAGGCGGGTCTGCTTGGTATCCGCAAGGCGCTGGGGCTTTTCGCGAATCTTCGCCCGGCTTACCTGTACAATGAACTTCGGGACGCCTGCCCCCTGAAGGATGAGATCATCGGGGATGAGGGCTTCAACCTGATTATTGTGCGGGAGCTCACCGGAGGCCTTTATTTTGGCGCGCGAGAGACAAAGGACGTTGACGGCGTGGAGACAGCGGTTGATACACTCAGCTACAATGAGAATGAGATCCGGAGGATCGCGAAGAGAGCCTTCGAGATTGCCATGAAACGGAACAAGAAGGTGACCGAGGTAGACAAGGCGAATGTGCTGGATTCCTCCAGACTGTGGAGAAAGGTGACGGCAGAGGTCGCAAAGGAATACCCGGAGGTTACCTATGAGAATATGCTGGTTGATAACTGCGCGATGCAGCTGGTCCGCGACCCGAAGCAGTTCGATGTCATCCTGACGGAGAACATGTTCGGCGACATCCTTTCGGACGAGGCAAGCATGGTGACCGGATCCATCGGAATGCTTTCCTCCGCCAGCCTGAACGAGACGAGCTTCGGCCTGTATGAGCCGTCGCATGGCTCCGCGCCGGACATCGCCGGCAAGAATATCGCGAACCCGATCGCGACCATTCTCTCGGCGGCAATGATGCTCCGCTATTCCCTGAATCTTGATGAGGAGGCGGATGATGTGGAGTCGGCGGTTGAGAGAGTTCTCGCCGACGGATACCGGACAGGAGACATCTATTCCGAGGGCACGACGAAGGTGAGCTGCTCTGGAATGGGAGACGCCATCACGGCGATTCTGAAGGAAGCGTAAGAAACGAAATCGAGATGCCGGGTTTCTCCGGCGCAAGAGGATAGATAAGTACGATTAGATGGGAGAACGGATTATGAATAGTGATCATGTTACGAAGGGTATGCAGGCGGCGCCTGCGAGAAGCCTGTTCAATGCACTTGGATTTACACCGGAGGAGATGGAAAAACCGTTAATCGGCATCGTCTGCTCCTACAATGAAATCGTTCCGGGTCACATGAACCTGGATAAGATCGCTCAGGCGGTGAAGATGGGTGTCGCCGAGGCGGGCGGAATGCCGGTGATGTTTCCGGCGATAGCGGTCTGTGATGGTATCGCCATGGGCCACATCGGAATGAAGTATTCCCTGGTTACCCGTGATCTGATCTGCGATTCCACGGAGTGCATGGCAATCGCGCATCAGTTCGACGGACTGGTGATGATTCCGAACTGCGACAAGAATGTTCCGGGTCTTCTGATGGCGGCTGCCCGCATCAACATCCCTACCGTTTTCGTCAGCGGCGGCCCGATGATGGCCGGACATGTCTACGGAAGGAAGAGAAGCCTCTCTTCCATGTTTGAGGCAGTAGGCTCCTATGCGGCAGGCAAGTTCACCGAGGAACAGGTATCGGAATATGAGAGAAAGGTCTGCCCGACCTGTGGATCCTGCTCCGGCATGTATACCGCGAACAGCATGAACTGTATCACCGAGGCACTTGGTATGGGGCTTCAGGGCAACGGAACGATCCCGGCGGTATATTCCGAGAGGCTCCGCCTCGCCAAGCACGCTGGCATGAAGGTCATGGAGATGCTGGAGAAAAATATCCGTCCCCGCGACATCATGACAAAGGAAGCGTTCCTGAACGCACTGACAGTTGATATGGCGCTCGGCTGCTCCACCAATACCATGCTTCATATCCCGGCGATCGCACATGAGGCAGGATTTGATTTTGACACAGAGCTGGCAAATGAGATCAGCGAGAAGACACCGAACCTCTGCCATCTCGCACCCGCAGGCGCTACCTATATGGAAGACCTGAACGAGGCGGGCGGTGTCTATGCGGTGATGAATGAGCTTTCCAAGAAGAATCTTCTGAATCTCGACTGCATGACCGTAACCGGCAAGACTGTCGGCGAGAATATCAAGAACTGCATCAATAAGGATCCGGAGATCATCCGTCCGATCGATCATCCGTTTATGGAGAAGGGCGGACTTGCTGTACTCAAGGGCAACCTGGCTCCGGACACCGCAATCGTAAAACAGTCCGCTGTACTTCCGGAGATGATGGTGCATGAGGGCCCGGCAAGGGTATTCGACTGTGAGGAGGACGCGATCGCTGCGATCAAGGGCGGGAAAATCGTTCCCGGCGACGTGGTTGTGATTCGCTATGAAGGACCGAAGGGCGGCCCGGGTATGAGAGAGATGCTGAACCCGACCTCGGCGATTGCCGGCATGGGTCTTGACTCCAGTGTCGCGCTGATCACAGACGGGCGTTTCTCCGGCGCTTCCAGAGGAGCTTCCATCGGTCATGTCAGCCCGGAAGCAGCGGTTGGAGGACCGATTGCCTTTGTGCACGAGGGAGACATCATCAGCATCGATATTCCGAATCACAAGCTCGACATGAAGGTGAGCGATGAGGAAATCGCCAGAAGAAAGGCAGAGTGGGTTCCGAGAAAGCCAAATGTGACTACCGGATATCTTGCGCGTTATGCGGCTATGGTGACCAGCGCAAACCGCGGAGCAATTCTCAAGACGCCGGATGCAGAATAAATCTCAGGAATAGATCTCGCGGACGCAGGGTTTATTTAAACCTCAGGAATAGATATCGCGGACGCAGGATATATTTAAATCTCAGGAATAGATATCGCCGGACGCAGGATATATCAGAAATAAATCCTGCTGTATATAGAATTAATCTCAACAAAGCTCACAGAAAAAGACGCAGACTGCCGGGTGCGGCGCACCCGTGCAGCGCTACATGAAAGAGGGATATTGACATGCAGTTAAATGGTTCACAGATCGTCATCGAGTGCCTGAAGGAGCAGGGAGTGGATACCGTCTTCGGATATCCGGGCGGAGCCATTCTGAATATCTATGACGAATTATATAAACATCCGGAAATCCATCATATTCTGACTTCTCATGAGCAGGGAGCCTCTCACGCAGCGGACGGCTATGCGAGAGCGACTGGCAGGGTTGGCGTATGCATGGCAACATCCGGACCCGGAGCGACAAACCTGGTAACCGGCATCGCGACGGCCTACATGGATTCTGTTCCGATCGTGGCAATCACCGCGAACGTCGGAACCAGCTACCTCGGAAAAGACAGCTTTCAGGAGGTTGATATCACCGGAATCACCACACCCATCACGAAATACAGCTCAATTGTCAAGGATGTGACCCGCCTTGCTGACACCATCCGGCGCGCGTTTGCCATCGCAAAGAGCGGAAGACCGGGACCGGTGCTTGTAGATATCCCGAAGGATATCACGGCGGCTGTCTGTGATTTTGAGAGAAAAGAACCGGAAAATCCGGAACCGGACAGAAACGTAAATCAGAAAGATCTCGCAAGGGCTGTGGAACTGATCAATGCTTCAAAGCGTCCGTACCTGTTTGTGGGAGGGGGAGCGGCGATTTCCGGCGCGCAGAAAGAGGTTATCGAACTTGCGCATCGTATTCAGGCACCTGTCTGTGACACCCTGATGGGAAAGGGAACCTTCCCGGGTACGGATGATCAGTATATGGGAATGCTCGGCATGCACGGCACGAAGGGCGCGAACCTCCTCACTTCGGAGTGTGATCTTCTGATCGTTCTGGGAGCCCGCTTTTCAGACAGGGATGTGGGTTCACCGAAGACCTTCGCGAAGCAGGCAAAGATTCTTCAGATTGATGTAGATCCTGCGGAAGTGAACAAAAATGTTGTCGTTGATGCGAGCGTATCCGGCGATATGAAGACAGTTCTGGATGAACTCCTTCCGGAGATCAGGGAAAAGTCGAATCCGCAGTGGACGGAGGAGATGCACCGGAAGCAGAAACTGGTCAATGACTATGTGCCGGAGGACCGTCTCACGGCGCAGTTTGTCATCCGGAAGATTTATGAGATCACAAAGGGGCAGGCGATTATCTGCACTGATGTGGGACAGCACCAGATGTGGGCGGCTCAGTATTACAAGTATACGGAACCGAGGACTCTGATTACCTCCGGAGGACTTGGAACGATGGGATATGGACTCGGTGCGGCGATTGGAGCGAAGTGTGGAAGACCGGACAAAACGGTCATCAACATAGCCGGGGACGGCTGTTTCCGCATGAATATGAACGAGATTGCCACGGCTGCCCGAAGCGGCATTCCGGTGATTGAGGTTGTGATCAACAACCATGTGCTCGGAATGGTCCGCCAGTGGCAGAACCTGTTCTACGGACAGCGTTACTCCAACACAATACTGGATGACAAGGTCGATTTCGTCAAGGTGGCGGAAGCGCTCGGCGCAGAAGGTGTACGCATCACGAAGGCAGAGGAATTTGCGCCTGCTCTTGAGAAGGCAATTGCTGATCAGAAGCCTGTCGTGCTCGACTGTGTCATAGATCCGGACGACAAGGTTTCTCCGATGATCCCGGCCGGCAAGCCGAATGATGAAATATACGATCAGAAAGACATGGAGAACTGGAACAAATAAAATCAGCGCATTGTATATCCGGCAGGGCGGCAGTATTTGCGGCTCTGCCGTTTTTTTATGCGAACAGTGAGCCGCAGCCGAATGCGAAGTATTCGTGTGCGGCGAGCGTCGCGATAGCGAGATAAAACTCGCGCAGCGTGTTTTATCTCGTTTAAGATGTGCCTGATCATGAAAAAACGGCAGAGGCGTGTTATATTCATCGGAGTTTTAGCAATTCTGCCCTGCTGATCTCGTGTAAATGGCAGGGATGGGATTACACGGTTGTTCTGTTATCTCCGGTTATCCCCGGATCTCCGGATTTTGCGTGTTCGGAGATTGACAAGCGTTTGTTAGAAGTTTATCATATTAAAGTGTCTTTCATACGAGAGACTGCATACTAGAATTTTACCAGGAGGATATCAAAATGAGCAGAGTTTATAATTTTTCGGCCGGACCGGCTGTTCTTCCGGAGGAGGTTCTGAAGGAAGCACAGGAAGAGATGATGGACTACCGCGGCTGCGGAATGTCGGTCATGGAGATGAGTCACCGATCTAAAATGTTCGATGATATTATCAATGAAGCCGAGCAGGATTTCCGCGAGCTTGTCGGAGTTCCGGACAATTATAAGATTCTGTTCTTACAGGGCGGCGGAAGTCTTCAGTTTGCGCAGATTCCGATGAATCTCATGAAGAACCGTGTCGCTGACTACATCATCACCGGAAACTGGGCGAAGAAGGCATACCAGGAAGCTCAGATCTACGGAAAGGCAAATGCGGTTGCTTCCTCCGAGGATCAGAACTACACCTATATCCCGGACTGCTCCGACCTTCCCATCGATGATGACGCGGATTATGTATACATCTGCGAAAACAATACCATTTACGGAACAGAGTACAAGAAGCTTCCGAACACGAAGGGAAAACTCCTTGTGGCGGATGTTTCCTCCAATTTCCTGTCACGCCCGATCGATGTTGAGAAATACGGTCTCTTCTTCGGCGGCGTTCAGAAGAATGTCGGACCTGCGGGAATGGTTATTACCGTAATCCGCGATGACCTGATCACGGACAGCTGTCTGCCGGGTACGCCGACGATGATGAAATATAAGACGCAGGCGGACAAGAATTCTCTGTACAACACGCCGAACTGCTGGTGCATCTACATCTGCGGAAAGGTCTTCAAGTGGCTGAAGAAAAACGGCGGACTTGAGGCGATGAACGAGCGCAATGAAAAGAAGGCAAAACTCCTCTATGATTATCTCGATCAGTCAAAGCTGTTCAAGGGCACAGTTCGGAAAGAGGACCGTTCTCTGATGAACGTTCCGTTTGTAACCGGAGATAAAGATCTGGATGCAAAGTTTGTCGCCGAGGCGAAGGAGGCCGGACTGGAGAACCTGAAGGGCCATCGTACTGTCGGCGGAATGCGCGCTTCCATTTACAATGCGATGCCATACGCGGGTGTTGAGGCTCTCGTGAAATTCATGGGTGAGTTTGAGAAGGAGAATCTGAAATAATGTACCAGTACAATTGTTTGAATAATATTTCAAAAGTCGGTCTTCAGCGATTCAGCGACCAGTACAGGGAGACAGACCGGTTCGAAGACGCAGATGCCGTTCTGGTCAGAAGCGCAAAAATGCATGATATGGAGTTTGGAGGCAAGCTTCTGGCAATCGCCCGCGCGGGTGCCGGTGTCAACAACATTCCGCTTGAGAAATGCGCAGAGAAGGGAATTGTTGTGTTCAACACTCCCGGAGCCAACGCGAATGCCGTAAAGGAACTGGTCATTGCGTCAATGCTTCTGGCATCCCGTGACATTATCGGCGGCATCGAGTGGGTAAGAGCAAATCACGAGGATGAAAATATCGGCAAGGACGCGGAGAAAGCCAAAAAGCAGTTCGCCGGAACCGAGATCAGCGGGAAGAAGCTGGGAATCATCGGACTTGGCGCGATCGGGCAGCTCGTAGCGAATGCGGCGACACACCTCGGGATGGATGTCTACGGCTATGATCCTTTCCTGTCGGTCGATGCCGCATGGAACCTTTCCAGAACGATACGTCACATTCAGGATGTCAATGAGATCTACAAGGAATGCGATTTCATCACCGTTCATGTACCGGCGACTGACAGCACCAGAGGCATGATCAGCCGTGAGGCAATCGAGATGATGAAGCCGGGTGTTGTAGTCATGAACTACGCGCGTGATATTCTGGTGGACGAGGATGCGATGGTCGATGCCCTGAAAAGCGGCAAGGTCAGAAGATACATGACGGATTTTGCCAATGACAAGATCATCAATGCGCCGAACACCATTATTACCCCTCATCTCGGAGCTTCCACTGAGGAAGCTGAGGACAACTGCGCGGAGATGGCGGTTAAGGAGCTCAGAGATTTCATTGAGAACGGAAATATCAGCCATTCTGTGAATTATCCGAACATGAACAATGGCATTCTGCGTGATGCGGCGCGTCTGTGCATCTGCCACAGAAATGTGAAGGACATGATCCGAAGATTTACAAGAATCCTCTCAGATGAGGGATTTAATATTGCGAACATGGCGAACAAGAGCCGCGGTGATTTCGCTTACACGGTCATCGATCTTGAGTCGCCGGTAAATGAACAGGTGATGACGAAGATTGAGGCTACCGACGGTGTGCTGAAGGCAAGAGTCATCACAAGATAAGTGGCACAAAAAGGATGAAACCCCGGAAAGAAATTTCCGGGGTTTCTGCGGTGTGCCCGGCGGGCGCACGTTCTAATGGGTGAGAGTCCCTGATCCGCCCGGCAGTGGGAAGGATGCAGCTGAAAGCAAGGGCGTCATCGTGAGGTGAGGTCTGAAG